>NZ_BCWL01000271.1 GCF_001592185.1 Bergeriella denitrificans NBRC 102155 | reverse complement strand
CAACACATATTGGGTTTACAATCCAACCCACCGTAAGTTTGGAATCGGCATTTTCAGTAATTTTTGAATTTTCACTAACCTGCTCCCTCTCCCGAGAGAGAGGGTTGGGGAGAGGGCTAAACGCTTGGGATTAAACAGATGTTTCCCGACCCAACGGCTTTGCCCTCTCTCTAACTCTCTCCCACGGGAGAGAGGACAGATTGCTGTATTTTCAACAATTTCAGCGCAATTAATACGTTTGGCTTATCTCGAACACACATAGCTTACGGCTATCAGCATTGATTTTCCACACGCTTCCCGCTAACCTTTTTTCAGACGGCCACTCCCCAACAAAGGAACCCCCATGCCCGACGCTATGAACTGGCAAAACCTGCTCTCCACCACCCGCTTCCGCATGAAAGACGGCGAAATCGTACCCACCGTTACCCCGTCCACCCAAGAAGGTGCGGATGCGCTGCGGACGGATTTCCATATCGACTACGACCGCGTGGTCTTCTCCGGCGCGTTCCGCCGCCTGGGACGCAAAACGCAGGTGCACCCGCTGGCCGAGCATGATTTGACCCACAACCGCCTGACCCACAGCGTTGAAGTTGCCAGCGTTGGGCGCAGCTTGGGCAACCGCGTCGGCGTGATGCTGCAGGCGGGCGGTTTTCTGCCGTCTGAAAATACCCCGGGCGACATCGGCTCCGTGGTGCAGGTTGCCTGTTTGGCACATGATTTGGGCAACCCGCCTTTCGGCCACACCGGCGAAGATGCGCTGCGCGACTGGTTCCGCCGCCCCGAAAACAGCCGCTATCTGCAAGGCTTGAGCGAAGCCGAGCGCAACGACGTGCAAACCTACGAAGGCAACGCCCACAGCCTGCGCATCCTCGCCAGCCTGGAAATGTACCGCAACAAAGGCGGTATGCGCCTGACCGCCGCCACCATCGGCACGCTGCTGAAATATCCGTGGACCACCCTGCACCCCAACGGCCGCAAAAAGTTCAACATCTACCAAACCGAGCTGCCGTTTATCGAATGCGTGGCCGAAGAATTGGGGCTGCTGCGCCTGGGCACGCACCATTGGGCGCGCCACCCGCTCTCCTATCTGATGGAAGCCGCCGACGACATCTGCTACGCCCTCTTGGATTTGGAAGACGCGGTCGAGCTGGATTTGCTCAGCGATACCGAAGTCGAAAGCATCCTGTCCGAGTTAACCTTTACCGAAAGCACCTGGCACGCGCAATCCAGCCGCCAGCGTTGCGCCATGCTGCGCGGCATCGCCATCGGCCGCGCGATTGAGGACGTGGCGCAGACCTTTATCATGCACCAATCCGACCTGCTGACCGGCCGCTTTCAAGGCAAAGACCTGATTGCCCTGTGCAGCCCTGAAGTGCAAAACACGCTGGAAAAAGCCAAAGAGCTGGCGCGCACGCGGATTTTCCGCCACCACACCAAGCTGATTACCGAAATCGCCACCTTCCCCTGCCTGGGTATGCTGCTGGATTTGCTCGTGCCTGCCGCCCACGCACTGATTGCCCACGGCCGCACCGACATCCGCCAATCCCTCGCGCTGGATTTGCTGAAAAACGACGATCCCGTTCTGCCCGACGACACGCTCTACCAAGCCTATATGAAGATTTTGGACTTCGTCGGCGGCATGACCGACAACAAAGCCGCGCAGATGGCGCAGGATTTGTCGGGGCTGGGTATGTTGCGTTAACCGCCGCAGCGGGCGGCAGGCTGTGCATCCTGACAGCCTGCCGCGCAAACGGTAAATTTTAGTTTATTTATTTTCAAAAAGTTAATCAATTTCTCCGATTTTTCCCGCCGAAAGACTGGACAGACTTTCAAAATCTCTATATTATTCGATTTTCTTGATTCACAGCGCAACAGCGAAGTGATGAGGATGCACCCGTAGCTCAGTTGGATAGAGTATCTGGCTACGAACCAGAGGGTCGGGCGTTCGAATCGCTCCGGGTGCGCCAACACCAATCAAGTCTCCGCGCCCATCGTCTAGCGGTTAGGACATCGCCCTTTCACGGCGGTAACCGGGGTTCGATTCCCCGTGGGCGTGCCAGTTTTAGAAAAAGGCTTCTGTTTCAGCAGAAGCCTTTTTTGCGCTTGTCTGCAATTTTTGTTTTACAGGCAACGCGATGGTAGGGGCGGGTTTCACACCCGCCTGCAATATTTGGCCTGAGACCTTTGAAAAATCATTCCTTTCAGAAAATATAGGACGGACATCTTGCGACCAAAGGAAATCCCATTCCTTCAGGCCGTCTGAAAATCCCGTTTTTCAGACGGCCTTTCCCATGAAATCCCCCGCATTTTGGCTTATAGTGAATTCAAATAAGAAAGATACAAGGCGGCAA
>NZ_BCWL01000270.1 GCF_001592185.1 Bergeriella denitrificans NBRC 102155 | reverse complement strand
CGACTATAAAAAAGCCGTCTGAAAACAACTCACTGTTTTCAGACGGCTTTTGCATATGGTGAAGCGCCGCGTTTATTTCTGCGGTTTCACTTCAAACATTTCCGGGTGTTTCTTGACATATTCGGTAGCGACGAAGCCGCCGCCGATAATCAGGGCCAAGAGGGCGGCCATTGCGGCCATTGCCCAAACGAATTTATCCATAGCCTCGGCTGTGCAGGCCGTCTGAAAACGGCGGGAAATGCCCGGTTTTCAGACGGCTTTTGACGTTTGCTTAGTCTTTACGTTCAATCTGCGATACGTCGCGCACGGCGCCTTTGTCGGCGGAGGTCGCCATCAGGCCGTAGGCGCGCAGGGCTTGGGAGACGTAGCGGTTGCGGTTTTCCGGTTGCCATGCTTTGGCGCCGCGGCTTTCCATTTCGGCGCGGCGTGCGGCCAGTTCTTCATCGGACACGGCCAAGTTGATACTGCGGTTGGGGATGTCGATTTCGACGGTATCGCCTTCGCGCACCAAGCCGATGGCGCCGCCCTCGGCCGCTTCGGGGGAAACGTGGCCGATAGACAAACCTGATGTACCACCGGAAAAGCGGCCGTCGGTCAGCAGGGCGCAGGCTTTGCCCAGGCCTTTGGATTTGAGGTAGCTGGTCGGATAGAGCATTTCCTGCATGCCGGGGCCGCCTTTGGGGCCTTCGTAGCGGATGATGACGATGTCGCCGGCAACGATTTGGTTGGCGAGAATGCTTTCCACCGCTGCGTCTTGGCTTTCAAACACGCGGGCGCGGCCGGTGAATTTGAGGATGCTGTCGTCCACGCCGGCGGTTTTCACGACGCAGCCGCGCTCGGCGATGTTGCCGAACAATACGGCCAGGCCGCCGTCTTGCGAGTAGGCGTGTTCCACGCTGCGGATACAGCCTTTTTCGCGGTCTAAATCCAAGGTTTTCCACATGCGGTTTTGCGAGAAGGCTTGGGTGGTGCGTACGCCGCCGGGTGCGGCTTTGAAGCGTTCGATGGCAACGGTGTTGTCAGGATTGGTGACATCCCATTGCTTAATCGCTTCGCCCAAAGTCGGCGCGTGGATGGTGGAAACGTCGGTATGCAGTTTGCCCGCTTTTTCCAATTCGCGCAGGATGGCGAAAATGCCGCCGGCGCGGTGCACGTCTTCCATGTAGTAGTCGTGGTTGTTGGGCGCGGTTTTGCAGATGCAGGGCACGACGCGGCTTAAGCGGTCGATGTCGGCCATTTTGAAATCCACGCCCGCTTCGTTGGCCACAGCCAAAAGGTGCAGGATGGTGTTGGTGCTGCCGCCCATGGCGATGTCCATGGTCATGGCGTTTTCAAAGGCTTTTTTGGTGGCGATGCTGCGCGGCAATACGCTTTCGTCGTTTTGCTCGTAATAGCGGCGGGTAATCTCGACAATCAGACGGCCTGCTTCGAGGAACAAGTCTTTGCGCCCCGCATGGGTGGCGAGATAGGAGCCGTTGCCCGGCAGCGACAAGCCCAACGCTTCGGTGAGGCAGTTCATCGAATTGGCGGTGAACATGCCGGAGCAGGAGCCGCAGGTCGGGCAGGCGTTTTGTTCGACTTCTTGGATTTGCGCGTCGGAAACATTGTCGTCCGCCGCCTCAATCATTGCGTCAATCAAATCCAAACGGCGTTCGTCGGCGATATTAATCGCACCGATGACTTTGCCCGCTTCCATCGGCCCGCCGGAAACGAAAATGGTCGGAATGTTCAGGCGCATGGCGGCCATCAGCATACCGGGGGTGATTTTGTCGCAGTTGGAAATGCACACCAGTGCGTCGGCGCAGTGGGCGTTGACCATGTATTCGATGGAGTCGGCAATCAAGTCGCGGCTGGGCAGCGAATACAGCATGCCGCTGTGCCCCATGGCGATGCCGTCGTCCACGGCGATGGTGTTGAATTCTTTGGCAATCGCGCCGGCTTTTTCGATTTCGCGGGCGACGAGCTGACCCATGTTGTGCAGGTGGACATGGCCGGGCACGAATTGGGTGAACGAGTTGGCGATGGCGATAATCGGTTTGCCGAAATCGGAATCGGCTACGCCGGTGGCACGCCACAAGGCGCGTGCGCCCGCCATGTTGCGGCCGTGGGTGGAGGTTTTGGAGCGGTAGTCTGGCATGGTGTGTTCCTTCGGGTGTAATCAGGCTGCCGGAAAGGCGGGCGGCGGCCCGCCCGGCCTGATGTTCTATTTGAAAAATGGGCTTATTTTATCCCAATTCCGAGTGTTTTTGTTGACAATTCTTTTGTGTGTTTGCTTTAACGGTATTTGCTTATCTTTTATCGAAAATGCCGTCTGAAAAAGAGTATAGTCGAATAAAATTAAGAATGGGGCAAGGCAG
>NZ_BCWL01000269.1 GCF_001592185.1 Bergeriella denitrificans NBRC 102155 | reverse complement strand
GGTTTCCCGTCAATATTGGCTGGCGGGTTTGATTTCTTCCAGATTCAGCGGCTGCTCGGTCACGAGAATGCCGTCTTCATCGCTATACAGATAATGGCCGGGCACGAAATCCACGCCGCCGAAGCTGACGGTCACATCGGTTTCGCCTTCGCAGGTTTTGGTGCTGACGCGCGGGTTGGTGCCGAGGGCTTTGGTGCCGAAGTGGGGCATGGCTTCCAGCGCGGCGCTGTCGCGCACGACGCCGTGGATGATGATGCCTGCCCAGCCGTTTTCCGAGCCGTAGCCGGCGATGATGTCGCCCATCAGGGCGCTGTGCAGCGAGCCGCCGCCGTCCACAACCAGGACTTCGCCTTGGGACGGGGTTTTGAATACTTGGCGGATCAGGCCGTTGTCGCGGTAGCAGCGCACGGTGCGGATTTTGCCGTGGAATTTTTTGCGGCCGAAGCTGCGGAATTGGATTTCGCAAGAAGGGGTATCGGGATAATTGTCGATAATGTCGGCGGTGGCGAATGTATGTGTCATGTGTTCTCCTTTGTTTTGTTTTCTTTCGGTATGGAGAATGATACACGTTTTTCGGGCGGTATTGCGGATATTGGGGGCAAAAGTAGCGGTTTGTTACGGCGATTATTTGAATTTAAATGATTTTTTGTGTGTTTTATTGTTGCTTTGTTAGATTGAGCTAAGGCTGCAAACCGCACTGTAGCGGCTATATATAACGTGCGTTGCTAGGTGTGGCAAGAAATTTCAATGGCGTAGGACGGGCATCCGTGCCCGTCGCTTTGCTGCAAGGCAAAGAAAATGGCTCATATAAAAGGCTTATCTCATTCTATAAATGAGCGACGGGCAGGGATGCCCGTCCTACAGTTGTGTTCAACGACTAGATGCATGCGGATAAAAAGCGGCGGACAAAAAAAGCCGTCTGAAAAAAGCAGGTTTTTCAGACGGCTTTTTTTGTCGGGAAACAGGCTTAACGGATTTGGCCGTTGCCCAATACCACCCATTTCTGCGAGGTCAGACCGTGCAGGCCGACGGGGCCGCGCACGTGGATTTTGTCGGTAGAGATGCCGATTTCCGCGCCCAGGCCGTATTCGAAGCCGTCGGCAAAGCGGGTGGAGGCGTTGACCATCACGCTGGCGCTGTCCACCGCGCGCAGGAAGATTTGTGCGTCGGTATAGGATTCGGTGATGATGGCGTCGGTGTGGTGGCTGCCGTAGGTGTTGATGTGGGTAACGGCTTCGGCCAGGCTGTCCACGATTTTGACGGCGAGTATCGGGCCGAGGTATTCGGTGCGCCAGTCTTCTTCCGTGGCCGTCTGAATATCGGGCAGGATGGCCAAAGTACGCGAGCAGCCGCGCAGTTCGACGGGCTTGGGCGCGCGGGCGTATTGTTCGGCCAGCAGCGGCAAGATTTCCTGTGCGCGCGCGGCGTGCACCAGCAGGGTTTCGATGGTGTTGCAGGTGCCGTCGCGCGAGGTTTTGGCGTTGTAGGCAGTGTTGACGGCTTTTTCGGTATCGGCGGCTTGGTCGATGTAGATGTGGCAGATGCCGTCAAGGTGTTTGATGACGGGCACGCGGGCTTCGGCGCTGATGCGGGCGACCAGCGATTTGCCGCCGCGCGGGATAATCACGTCGATTAAATCGGGGCTTTGCAACATGGCGCCGACGCTTTCGCGGTCGGTGTTTTCAATCAGGCGCACGGCATCGGCGGGGAGATTGTTTTCGACCAGCGCCTGGGTGATGAGTTTGGCGATGGCCATATTGCTGTGAAACGCTTCGCTGCCGCCGCGCAAAACGCAGGCGTTGCCGGATTTCAGGCACAGGGCGGCCGCGTCAACCGTCACATTCGGGCGCGATTCGTAGATGATGCCGATAACGCCCAGCGGTACGCGCATTTTGCCGATTTGCAGGCCGTTGGGGCGCAGGCGGAATTCGTCCATTTCGCCGACGGGATCGGGCAGGGCGGCGATTTGGCGCAAACCTTCGCACATGCCTTCGACGGTGTGTTCGGTCAGCTTCAGGCGGTCGAGCATGGCGGCATCCAAGCCTTTGGCCGCAGCTTGCGCCATATCTTGCGCGTTGGCCGCGAGAATGTCGGCCTGATGCTGCTTGATTAATTCGGCCATACGCAGCAGGGCGGCGTTTTTCTGCGCGGTGGCGGCGCTGCTCAAGGCATAGAAAGCCTGCTTGGCAGCGGCTGCGGCGGTACGGACGTAATCGTGAATGTTTTGCATGGCGTGTGCCCGATAAAAAAGATGATTTGCCGATGATAAGGCCGTAGGGGCGGGATTTCAAGGGGTATGGCCGGTTATAGTCGTTTCACTTTAGTTTGATACAGCGTGGCTACGCCTTGTCGTACTACCTG
>NZ_BCWL01000268.1 GCF_001592185.1 Bergeriella denitrificans NBRC 102155 | reverse complement strand
ACTGATGCGGTATCGAAGAATGCCTAAAAAATCAAAAATTCTGATTGCCGTCATTATTTTCTTAATGAAAACATTACAGTATTCATAATATTGTTTACAATCTGTTTACACTACCTGAAATTACACCTATACTCAGGTACGCAGCCGTTGTCCTTGCGGCAGCGGGCGGCTGCCTGCCGCTCCCCACTTCCCCATTCACAAAGGATTGCTCGATGGATTTGCACGCTAAAGACAAAACCCAGCACCCGGAAACCTCTGAAACCTTCAGCGGTCTGACGCCGGTGACCGACTTCAAAGGCCTGCTGATTACCCTGATTGCCGCCGTGGTCTGCTACGGCATCTACCATATCCTGCCGTATGAGGCCGAGGCCAACAAAGGCATCGCGCTGCTGATTTTCGTGGCGATTTTGTGGTTTACCGAGGCCGTACACATCACCATTACCGCGCTGATGATTCCCGTATTGGCGGCCACACTCGGTTTTACCGATATGAACATCAAAAAGGCGATGGCCGGTTTTGCCGACCCGACGATTTACATCTTCTTCGGCGGCTTCGCGCTGGCGGCCGCTCTGCATATGCAGCGTCTCGACCGTAAAATCGCGGTCACGCTGCTGCGGCTCTCCGGCGGCAGCATGAAAACCGCCGTGTTGATGATGTTTGCCGTCACTGCTTTCTTGTCGATGTGGATCAGCAACACCGCCACCGCCGCGATGATGCTGCCGCTGGCGATGGGTATGATGTCGCATCTGGATAAGGAAAAAGAGCGCAAAACCTATGTATTCGTTTTGCTCGGTATCGCCTACTGCGCCAGCATCGGCGGTTTGGGCACAGTTGTCGGCTCGCCGCCGAACATGATTGCCGCCAAAGCGCTGAATCTCGACTTCGTCGGCTGGATGAAGCTCGGCCTGCCCATGATGCTGCTGATTCTGCCGCTGATGCTGCTGTCGATGTATATCGTCTTGAAGCCGAACCTGAACGAGCGCGTGGAAGTGAAAGAAGAGCATATCCCGTGGACGCTGCACCGCGTGATTGCCCTGCTGATTTTCCTGGCTGCAGCCGCTTCGTGGATTCTCAGCTCCAAAATTAAAGAAGCCTTCGGCATCGCCAACCCCGATACCGTGATTGCGCTGACGGCTGCGATTGCCGTGGTGCTGTTCGGCGTGGCGCAATGGAAAGAAGTGGCACGCAGTACCGACTGGGGCGTATTGATGCTCTTCGGCGGCGGTATCAGCCTGAGCGCGCTGCTGCAATCTTCCGGCGCATCGCTGGCGCTGGGTCAGCAGGTTGCCACCACGTTTGCCGCCGCGCACCCGCTGCTGGTGATTTTTGTGGTCGCCGCCTTTATCATCTTCCTGACCGAGTTCACCAGTAACACCGCATCCGCCGCGCTGCTTGTGCCGATTTTCGCCACCATCGCCGCGCAGATGGGCTTGCCGGAAGAAGTATTGGTATTCGTGATCGGCATCGGCGCATCTTGTGCCTTTATGCTGCCGGTTGCCACACCGCCTAATGCCATCGTATTCGGCACCGGCCTCATCAAGCAGAAAGAAATGATGAACGTCGGCATTCTGCTGAATATCCTGTGTATTATCCTGGTGTCGCTCTGGGCTTATTTTGTATTGATGTAAACGCATCCGCCCCAAGGCCGTCTGAAAAATGATTTTCAGACGGCCTTGAATTTTATCTACCGTAACACCATATTCCCAAAGATTACCCACACAAAGGATGACCATGATTATTCTGCACACCAATAAAGGCGACATCAAAATCGAGCTGGATTTCGACAAAGCCCCCGTTACCGCCGCCAACTTCGAGCAATACGTTAAAGACGGCTTCTACAACGGCGTGATTTTCCACCGCGTCATCAAAGGCTTTATGATTCAGGGCGGCGGCATGACGGCCGACATGAGCGAAAAAGACACCCGCGATCCGATTCAAAACGAAGCGGGCAACGGCCTGCCCAACAGCAAATACACCATCGCCATGGCGCGCACTTCCGACCCGCACTCCGCCAGCGCACAATTCTTCATCAACACCGCCGACAACGTGTTCCTGAACCACCGCGCCAAAGAAATGTACGGCCGCAACGTGGTGCAGGAATGGGGCTACGCGGTATTCGGCAAAGTGGTGGACGGCTTTGATGTCGTCGATGCCATCGAAGGCGTCGCCACCAAACGCCACGGCTACCACGATGACGTACCGACCGAGCCGGTGGTGATTGAAAGCGCCGAAGTCGTTTAATCCGCGCCGGTTAATACAAAAAAGCCGTCTGAAAACCGCAGGGTATTCCGCCCCAGCATTTTCAGACGGCTTTTTTCAATGATTGAAACACTTCAGATTGGATATATACCACAGGCAATGCCGTCTGAAAAACGGCTTG
>NZ_BCWL01000267.1 GCF_001592185.1 Bergeriella denitrificans NBRC 102155 | reverse complement strand
CAAGCGTTTTTTGTAGGTCGGGCACTTTTGCCCGACGGTTTTCAGACGGCTTCAATGGTTGTGGGGATTCGGGCAATGTCGGGCAAAAGTGCCCGACCTGCGGCTTGTTTCTGACAATCAAGCGGGATGGGCGGGCGCGTCCTGCTGGGTGAGGTATTGGGCGAAGGCCAGCAAATCATCGAAGACTTGGGTGTTTTCGGGCAGCTCGGCTTCTTTTTCGACCAGCGTTTTTTTGCCTTTGCCGGTCAGCACCAGCGCGGATTTGCCGCCGACGGCGTCGATGGCCTGCAAGTCGCGCAGGCTGTCGCCGACCAGCCAGGTTTCGGCGGCGTCGGCCTGGAAGCGTTCCAAAATATCCTGAACCATGCCGGGCTTGGGCTTGCGGCAGCTGCATTGGTCGGCGTCGAGATGCGGGCAGAACCAGATGCCGTCGATGATGCCGCCGGCCTGTACGGCCAGGCGGTGCATTTTGGCGTGCATTTCGGTTAAGTCCTGCATGGTGAAGTATTTGCGGGCGATGCCGGATTGGTTGGTGGCGACGACGACGGTATAGCCGGCTTCGGTGAGAAAGGCGATGGCGTCCATGCTGCCTTCGATGGGTATCCATTCGTCAACGGATTTGACGAAATCGTCGCGGTCTTGGTTGATGACGCCGTCGCGGTCGAGAATGATGAGTTTCATAGCGGTGTCCTGTATGGGGCGGCAGGGTAGGCAGTCTGAAAAAAGACGGTGATGCTGCCGTTCAGACGGCTGCGAGCATGGCCTGCAGGCGGTCGATATGGTGCGGCAAGGTCGGGTTGTAGGTCAGGGCGGCCAATGGGTCGGCAATTTTATGGCTTACCCCCCCCTGTTTGAGCAATATTGCTGCGCGAACAGCCTCGGCAAAGCTGTCGGGGCGGGCGCGGGAAAAGAAAAATCCGGCTTCGCTGTTCATGACTTCGGTGCAGGCCATGTTGTCGGACAAGACGACTTTGGTGCCGCACAGCACGGATTCGATGCCGACCAGGCCGAAAGGCTCGTAAAGCGATGCCATAACGGTGTAGTCGGCGGCGCGGTAAAGCTCGGGCATATCGGGGCAGAAGCCCAGCTCAATCACGTTTTTCATCGGGCGCGGCAGGGGTGAGCCGGCCACGGCGAGTTTGACGGGCAAATCGGTGTGTTCAAAAAAATCCGCCAGCAAATCCAAGCCTTTGCGTTTGTGGCCGGTAGAGGGAAACAGGAACACGGTGTCGCTGTCGGCAAAGCCGTATTTGCGGCGCAGCGCGGCGGTATGCTCGGGCTGCGGGCGGAAGCGTTCGGTATCGGCGGGCGGGTGGATAACGCGGATTTTTTCAGACGGCACGCCGTAATAGCCGGTCAGCTCGCGCTGCATCAGATGGGAATGCGCCATGATGGATTTGGCGCTGGCGTAGTTGCTGCGGTTGCGGCGTATGGTGAGTTTGTCGATGGGGTTGGCGCGTTTGCCCATATTGGCCAGATAGCCCAGATGCGTGCCGCCGCAGATAAAGATGTCGGCATGGTCGCTGGGGTTGCAGGCCAGCAGCGGCGCGTTGCGCCCCGCGCGGGCGGCCTGCAGGCTTTTGCTGAAGTAATACGGGCGCAGCTTTTTCGGTATCCAGCCCTGGGCAATCAGGTGCGGCGTGATGCGGGCGTATTCGGGCAGGCTGTTGTCGAGACGGGCGGCGAAAATATGGATGTCGGCGCCGCGTCCGGTCAGGCCGCGCACAAGGTCGAAGGTGTAGCTTTCCATGCCGCCGCCGCGGCGGAAGCTGTTGATGGCGATGTCGATTTGCGGGCTGGTCATGATGAGGTCGTTTTCAGACGGCATGAAGGCCGTCTGAAAATCAGGTTATTATCGGTTGTTCAGGCTGGCGAGCCAGCGTTCGTATGCGGCTTGGAAAACGGGCGCGAGCAGGGCGGCGTTTTCCGGGGTGTCGGCAGCGTGGTAAAGGCCGCCCAGCGCGGGCGTGTCGAGCGCGGTGATGTAGTCTTCCATAAACGCGCCGTAGCCTTCTTCTTCATCGTCGTAATAAAACGCGGTGAAGCGCTGCCCCTGCTCGGTAAAGTCGTCGGGCATCAGCGCGCCGTCCATGTGCCGCAGCAGAAATTGCGCGCCGCTCAACTGCCCCGCGCACATGGCGGCGAAATCGGCGGCGCTTTCTTCCGCCTGCGCCCATACGGGATTGGCCAGCCCCTGTGCAGCCGCCCATTGCCAATACATACCGATGTGTGTGGCGGCATTTTCCGGCGGCAAATCAGCGGGGTAGTCTTCGTCGGTGTGGAATCGGATATGGTCGTACATAAGGCGCGGCGCGTGAAATGAATGAAGGCATGATAAGGATTGGGCGCTAAAAAGTAAAGGCAAACACTATAGTCGAAGAACTGAAT
>NZ_BCWL01000266.1 GCF_001592185.1 Bergeriella denitrificans NBRC 102155 | reverse complement strand
TCTCATTTTTATTTTATTCGACTATAAAAAGCACCAAAGCAGCGTCAAGCGTGCCGAGGTGCTTTTCACCATTCGAGGAAACCGAAATGACTCCAGATTTTCAAAACTACTTAGTCCCCACCGTGATTGAGCAGAGCGGCCGCGGCGAGCGCGCATTCGACATCTACTCCCGCCTGCTGAAAGAGCGCATCATCTTCCTGACCGGCCCCGTCAACGACCAATCCGCCAATCTGGTCGTCGCCCAATTACTGTTTTTGGAAAGCGAAAACCCCGACAAAGACATTTTCCTGTACATCAACTCCCCCGGCGGCTCCGTCAGCGCCGGCATGTCGATTTACGACACCATGAATTTCATCAAGCCCGACGTCTCCACCCTATGCATGGGCATGGCCGCCAGCATGGGCGCATTCCTGCTCTCCGCCGGCGCCAAAGGCAAACGCTTCGCCCTGCCCAACAGCCGCGTTATGATTCACCAGCCGCTGATTAGCGGCGGGCTGTCCGGCCAGGCATCGGATATCGAAATCCACGCCAAAGAGCTGCTGAAAACCAAAGCCAAATTAAACCGCCTGATTGCCGAACACACCGGCCAGGATTTGGAAAAAGTCGAGCGCGACACCGACCGCGACAACTACATGACCGCCGAAGAAGCGCAGGAATACGGCTTAATCGACCAAGTACTGAGCCGCCGCGATGCCCTGGGCAAATAACGCCGCAAACCCCAAAGCCGCCTCCGGGCGGCTTTTTTACGCCCGCAAAATCAGCCAAAAGACTGAAAAGCCTTGTAAATTCATGCAATACGGCTTGTCCCGTCGCCCTAAACTTCCCTATAGTGATGCTTATCCATCAAACGGATAGCCGTACAAACCGACATTCGGCAGGCAGCAAACCGCATCCGAGCCGGGTTTAAACGGCCGCACACCACCCAAAAAGGAGACGACCATGAGCAAACACGATTTTGAAGCCCGCCGCGAAGCCCTGCTGAAAGACATCCGCACCGTTATGGACGATGTCGAAGCCCTGTACAAAAACAGCGGCGAAGCCGGCAGCGAGCAAGCCAAACAGATTAAAGCCGAATTGCAGAAAAAAATGGATGCCGCCAAAGCGCAACTCTCCCGCTTTGAAGACGAGTTCTCCGACAAGACGCAGCAGTTTGCCAAACACGCCCGCCGCCGCTACGAAGACTTGGAAGACCAAGCCGGCGAATACTGGGCGCAAGGCAAAAAACACGTTTCCGAGTTCAGCCGCGAAGCCGACCGCTACATCAAAGAGCAAAGCACCCGCGCCGACCAAACCGTGCGCGACAAACCCTACCACGCCATCGGCTTGGCCGCACTGGCCGGCTTGGTGGTCGGTATCCTGATTAACCGCCGCTGATGCCCCTGCCGTCTGAAAAACCGCATTTTTCAGACGGCATTTTTCACCGCACCGACCCACGGCAAAGAGACATTATGGAAATACGGGAAAAAATCGACCACGCCAAAATCCTGCTGAACGAAGGGCTGGACCTGATGCTGCTGCGCCTGCGCCTGCTCCATCTGGACTTATCCGACCAAGCCGCCAACTTCCTGCGCATCGCCGCCGCCTTACTCGTGTGCGCCGTGTTGCTGCTGGTCGCACTCATCAGCCTGCTGTTCGGCCTTAACCGCATTTTGGACGGCGATGCCGCGCTGTGGACGTTTTTCGGCATCAGCGCCGGCACCGTGCTGCTCATCGCCCTGCTGCTGCTCAGACTGAGCGCAGGCTGGCGCAAGCAAAGCAGCCAAATCGCCGCCACCCTGCAAGACATCCGCACCGACCTCGCCTACCTGCGCGGCGAAGCGGAACGGCCATCATCGGGAGAACCTTCATGACGGAACGCCATCAAGAACGCGAGCTGCTCGAGCTGGAAATCAAACTGGCGCGCCTGAAAGTCAGCGCCGCCCATGCCCGCGCCCGCCAAAAAAACTGCAGCCGCAGCCATCTCCTGCCCGAGCTGCTTGGCATCGGCGGCAGCCTCTACGCCGCCCGCGCCCGCAGCGGCAAATCCGCATCCACTCCCGGCCTGCTGCTGACCCTGCTCTGGCGGCTGCTCCGCCGCGAAATCAGCAGCCGGAAATAGACCGTATCCGCCGTCATCCGGTTTACCCGATCACTGCGTGCAGGCCGATACGGAAAAGCATTTGTTTGATACTCAAAAAAGCCGTCTGTTTTCAGACGGCTTTTTTTAGACACGCATTCCTTCCGCCCTAAAAAGAAGAGCAAACAGCGTCATAGCAAATACATCAAAATTTAAACAAAAAATCCATGTACCGCCTGCCGATGACTGTACCGGTCCGTCAATCTCCATTTGCAGGCAGAAATAAGCGTAGGGTGGGCAACTCGTTGCCCACCGCTTCAAAAGATCATTACCGTTATAGTCATTTAAAATAAGAATGG
>NZ_BCWL01000265.1 GCF_001592185.1 Bergeriella denitrificans NBRC 102155 | reverse complement strand
GGCGTATAGTTCGGTTCTTCGCTGCTTCGGCGGTGAAGACGAATTGTTCATTATAACAGATTTCGAGTTGAAGCGCATTAAGTATTGACAGAGAGATTTGTTACTGTATAATTCGCGTTCTTGTTCTTTAACAAACAGATTACCGATAAGTGTGAGTGCGAGAGCCTCACACTGCGACAAAAACAGACAAGATGTAGATTTATCTATGTTCTGTCGGTTTCTTTGAAGCAGACCAGAAGTTAATAAGTTAGAGATTGAACATAAGAGTTTGATCCTGGCTCAGATTGAACGCTGGCGGCATGCTTTACACATGCAAGTCGAACGGCAGCGGAGAAGTGCTTGCACTTCTGCCGGCGAGTGGCGAACGGGTGAGTAACATATTGGAACGTACCGAGTAATGGGGGATAACTAATCGAAAGATTAGCTAATACCGCATACGTCCTGAGGGAGAAAGCGGGGGATCTTCGGACCTCGCGTTATTCGAGCGGCCAATATCTGATTAGCTAGTTGGTGGGGTAAAGGCCTACCAAGGCGACGATCAGTAGCGGGTCTGAGAGGATGATCCGCCACACTGGGACTGAGACACGGCCCAGACTCCTACGGGAGGCAGCAGTGGGGAATTTTGGACAATGGGCGCAAGCCTGATCCAGCCATGCCGCGTGTATGAAGAAGGCCTTCGGGTTGTAAAGTACTTTTGTCAGGGAAGAAAAGGGATTTGCTAATACCGAATCCTCATGACGGTACCTGAAGAATAAGCACCGGCTAACTACGTGCCAGCAGCCGCGGTAATACGTAGGGTGCGAGCGTTAATCGGAATTACTGGGCGTAAAGCGAGCGCAGACGGTTACTTAAGCAGGATGTGAAATCCCCGAGCTCAACTTGGGAACTGCGTTCTGAACTGGGTAGCTAGAGTATGTCAGAGGGGGGTAGAATTCCACGTGTAGCAGTGAAATGCGTAGAGATGTGGAGGAATACCGATGGCGAAGGCAGCCCCCTGGGATAATACTGACGTTCATGCTCGAAAGCGTGGGTAGCAAACAGGATTAGATACCCTGGTAGTCCACGCCCTAAACGATGTCAATTAGCTGTTGGGGTACTTGATACCTTAGTAGCGTAGCTAACGCGTGAAATTGACCGCCTGGGGAGTACGGTCGCAAGATTAAAACTCAAAGGAATTGACGGGGACCCGCACAAGCGGTGGATGATGTGGATTAATTCGATGCAACGCGAAGAACCTTACCTGGTCTTGACATGTACGGAATCTCCCAGAGACGGGAGAGTGCCTTCGGGAGCCGTAACACAGGTGCTGCATGGCTGTCGTCAGCTCGTGTCGTGAGATGTTGGGTTAAGTCCCGCAACGAGCGCAACCCTTGTCATTAGTTGCCATCATTCAGTTGGGCACTCTAATGAGACTGCCGGTGACAAGCCGGAGGAAGGTGGGGATGACGTCAAGTCCTCATGGCCCTTATGACCAGGGCTTCACACGTCATACAATGGTCGGTACAGAGGGTAGCCAAGCCGCGAGGTGGAGCCAATCTCACAAAACCGATCGTAGTCCGGATTGCACTCTGCAACTCGAGTGCATGAAGTCGGAATCGCTAGTAATCGCAGGTCAGCATACTGCGGTGAATACGTTCCCGGGTCTTGTACACACCGCCCGTCACACCATGGGAGTGGGGGATACCAGAAGTAGGTAGGGTAACCGCAAGGAGCCCGCTTACCACGGTATGCTTCATGACTGGGGTGAAGTCGTAACAAGGTAGCCGTAGGGGAACCTGCGGCTGGATCACCTCCTTTCTAGAGAAAAGAAGAGGCCTCTCGCATTCACACTTATCGGTAAACTGTCAAAGATGCAAGAAGAAAAGAAGGAAAGAGAGCGGTAGGCAACTGTCGGTTGACACCTTCACGACCTTGGGTTTGTAGCTCAGCTGGTTAGAGCACACGCTTGATAAGCGTGGGGTCGGAGGTTCAAGTCCTCCCAGACCCACCACAACTCATACTGGGGGCATAGCTCAGTTGGTAGAGCACCTGCTTTGCAAGCAGGGGGTCATCGGTTCGATCCCGTTTGCCTCCACCACAAAAAAGACTTCACAAATCAAAATAAGCTGCTATAATGCGCAGCTCATTTTAATTTGCGAAGTCGGACCAAAGTCCGCAAGCATCGATCTTTAACAAATTGGAAAGCCGAAATCAACAAACAAAGACAATGTTGGTTGGGATGGATAGAGAAACGGTTGCAACCGTTTTAACATCTCTTTTAAACAAAGCGAAAGCAGCGTAAAAAAGAAAAACAGACCAACCACAGTATTTGGGTGATGATTGTATCGAGTTGCTCCTGAAACACAAAAGGCAGGAGCAACACACAACAAAGCAGTAAGCTTTATCAAAGTAGGAATTTCTAGGAAATGTGCTAGTCAACGGCATATCTT
>NZ_BCWL01000264.1 GCF_001592185.1 Bergeriella denitrificans NBRC 102155 | reverse complement strand
CGTCGGGCAAAAGTGCCCGACCTACATCCTACGCTCAGCCACCTGATGGATTTATAGCCGGAGACCGTTGCAAAATTCCAAAAAATACGTTGAAAACCTCTCTGCCGTCATTAGCTGCGCAACCCCGTTTTTATCCGGAAAATATGGATACGATATGAAAACCCTTGCCCTGATTCCCCATTACAACCATGCCTCGACCATTGCCGGCGTGGCTCGCACGTTGCGCGGTTTCGGGCTGGATGTGCTGATTGTTGACGACGGCTCGTCGGAGGCGGCGAAAAGTGTGTTGGCGCAAACGGCTTCAGACGGCATTGAGGTTTGGTACCGCAGACACAACGGCGGCAAGGGTGCGGCGGTGAAAACGGGGTTGCTGTATGCGGAGCAGCGCGGCTATACCCATGTTTTACAGGTCGATGCCGATGCGCAGCACAACTTGGCCGATACCGCCAAGCTCTTGGCGGCGGCGGAGCGGCAGCCCGATGCGGTGGTGTGCGGCTGGCCGCAATACGGTGGTGATGCGCCCAAGTCCCGCCTCTACGGGCGGAAAATTACGGATTTCTGGAATATGATCCATACATGGTCAACCGACATCAAAGACGGCATGTGCGGTTTCCGCCTCTATCCGCTCGCACCCGTACTGACGGTTATCCGCGGAGAAAGGGTGGGCGAACGCATGGATTTCGATACGGAAATTTTGGTGCGCCTCTATTGGCGCGGAGTGAAGCCGGTTTGGATTCCCACGCCGGTGCGGTATGCGCCGGGCGGGGTGTCGCATTTTCGCGCGTTGGACGACAATCTTTTAATCAGCAGGATGCACGCGCGGCTGTTTTTCGGTATGGTGAAGCGGCGGATTGCCGCATTATTCGGAAAGGCCGTCTGAAAATGGGCAGGCATTCCCGACATTGGGCGGCGCAGCAGGAGCGCGGCCACCGCGTGTTTTTGATGCTGACCACGCTGATGGTGCGCTACCTGCCCGCCGTATTGATGAAGCCCTGCATTTGGTTTGTGGTATTTTATTTTTACGCCACCGCGCCCGCGCCGCGCCGCCATATCCGCCTTTACCAAAAACGGCTTCAGACGGCTTTTCCGTCGGTCGTGCTGCCGCGTTTTGCCGTATTCCGCCAGTTTGCCGCTTTCGGCGAGGCGGTGTGCGACCGTTTTGCGGTGTGGCAGCGCAAAATCCGCTATGAAGACTTGGTGTTGGAAGATCCTGACGATGTGTATGCGCTGATGCGTGACCGCAGCCTGCGCGGACAGATTTTTGTCTGCTCGCATTTGGGCAATGCCGAAATCTGCCGTGCGCTGGTGTCGCACCATCAGGGGTTCAAACTCAATGTGTTGGTACACAGCCGCCATGCCCAAGCGTTTAACGAGGCGCTGCAAAAAGCGGGGGCGGACAGAATCCAGCTGATTCAGGTAACGGATTTGGATGCGGCGTTGATGATGGAGTTAAACCGCCGCATTGATGCGGGCGAATGGATAGCCGTGGCCGCCGACCGCGTGCCGGTGCGCGGCGAGAAAACCGTTGCGGTGGATTTCTTGGGCAGCCCCGCGCAGATGCCGCAAGGTGCGTGGCTGCTGGCGGGCTTGCTGAAAACCCGCGTGCATACGCTTTTCTGTATCAAGCAAAACGGGCGTTACCGTTTGAAATTGCGCCGCTTTTTGGAAAATACGGATTGGAAACGCAACCGGCGCGAAGCCGCCGTTGCCGATGCCGCACAGCGTTTTGCCGGTATTTTGGCTGAAGAATGCGCGGAACATCCGCTGCAATGGTTTAATTTTTATGATTTTTGGGGTGACGGATTGCCGTAGGCCGGATATTTTTATCTGAGACTTTTGCAGAAATATTTAAGATTTCTTAGTACTCAGCAGGCCGTCTGAAATATAACCCGCACCGAAAAGGATTTGTATGTCCAAGCACGTTTACTGCCGTCATCATACCGAGATGGACGTGCCTTTTTTCGATGTCGATGCCATGCACATCGTCTGGCACGGCCATTATGTGAAATACCTCGAAGTCGCCCGTTGCGATTTTCTTGCCGCCATCGGTTATGATTACAATGAGATGGGGCGGCAGGGCTACGGTTGGCCGGTGGTGAAGATGGATTTGAAATACATCCGCCCCGCCCGTTTCGGCCAAAAAATCCGCGTCGAGCTGGCGGTGGTGGAAATCGAAAGCTGCCTGCGGATAGAATACCTGATTGCCGACAGCGTAACGGGCGAAAAACTGACCCGCGCCTCAACTACCCAAGCAGCAGTGGCTGTGGAGAGCGGCGAAATGCAGTTTCAAACGCCGCAAAGCTGGCTGGCAGCCGTGGCGCGTCATCCGAGTTTTCAAAATCTATAGTCATTTAAAAGAAGAATGATACGGCGTTGCTGCGCCCGGCTTAAGGAGGGGGCTTGACTAAGCTGCTGAAGCAGCAAGTCCGCCGATCCATAC
>NZ_BCWL01000263.1 GCF_001592185.1 Bergeriella denitrificans NBRC 102155 | reverse complement strand
GGATAATGTGGTGTCTTTGTCGAGAGCAGTATAACTGCTGTCTAAGCGGTAAAAATCGGAAAGAATTGGTTTCTCCGCAGGCTTCGGCGCTTGTTTTCACAGTAGGACGGGCATCCCTGCCCGTCGCTTTGCCACGAGGCAAAGGATAATGTGAAATCCGATGGTTTTATCTCACTCTGCGAGTGAGCGACGGGCACGGATGCCCGTCCTACAGTCATGCGCCCTACTTTTTTATGGCAATAAAAAACACCCCCGATAATCGGGGGTGTTGATCTCTAAGACAAGGTTGTCATGATTAAATCACAATAATACCGTCTTGGATATATACCGTTGCATTAGTATCGGATGAACGATACGCAGTATAACCATCAGGCGCTTGGCTTTCAGGCTGCGCAGAGAACGTACCCAAGTTCGGACTACTTGCGTTGCCACCGTTCGCCCCCAAGTCAATAGTCGCGGTACCAGTATAACCTTGAGCTTTTTGGATAAACAAGCCATTATAGGTTACACCATCAATTGTCCACTGACCTTGGTTCTTACCAGCGGCAGAGCCATTCAACCCTAGCACGTTGTCAGTTTGCAGATCAATCTGCTCAAAGTTGCGGAAGATCTCCATCATACGAGCTCCTCTAACATCAATGGTAGAGTCAAACAAGATGGTATCCCAACCGTTACCGCCGTTTACATCAGCTTTACCGCCTCCAGGAATACTCACTGAGCCACTCAATACAAAGGTATCGTCGCCGTTACCCATATCAATATTGGCTGAGCCTGTACTGGTTACAGTGATTGCCTCTCCGGTTAAAGCGCGGCCTGTATCAAACAGGTCGTTACCATCGCCCATATTCACATTAATGCTGCCTCCACCTGCAACAAGGATATAGTCTTCCAAGAAGATAGAGTCATTACCTGTACCCATATCGATGTTGGTATTCAGACCCGAGTTTTGCTGAATGGTATGCGCAATCAGTGAGTCATTACCCGCACCAAAGTTAAGGTCAACACCACTATATGGACCAATCCACGTACCCATACCGACGTTACCAAAAGTACCGCCTTGTGCACCGACAATCACCACATCGTTACCACTGCCAACATTATCATTCACGCGGTTTTGACCTGTGCTATTACCACCGACCAAACCATCGCGAGTATAGATGTTTGGCATATGAATCAGATTGATTGCATCAGCGCCTGTCGCGTTGTTTCTTGCCGTATTGCCAGCGATGTCAGTAATGTTAATGTCATAGCTATAACGACCCACTACGTTACCGAATGTTGAGCTGCTTAGAGCCAAATTCGGAATCAACACGATACCATCATCGTTCACTGTGCGACCATTGCCGCCGTTTACGGTAGCATAAGCGCCAGGCTCCAATCCACGGGCTACCAAGCTATAAGTACCGTCATTATTGCGACCGACTGTGATATAGCCAGACGGTGTAACATGGTCGTAAGTGGTAGCCAGGTTATTCGACACAACACTGGTATCGTCTTTCAGGCGTGCTTGGACATTGTGCTTCCAGCCTTCCATTTCATCGTTGTTCGGCAATTTGAAGCTGCCATCACCTGTACCACCATCATTCCAGGTCAGACCGCCGTTAGTGGTGTATTCCCACGCTTGACCGCCTGTGCCAGTTACCAGTACATCTGGATCCTTAGTAATGCCGTCGCGATTAGTACCACGTGTGTTTGCACCGAAGGTATCGTCTTCCAGAGCAACACGCAGATTCACTGGCTGCGCCGGCGTAACAGAAGTGTCATTGATTGTCGCTTCGTTACCTTTTACGCCGCCTACGGTGTAGGTGACGGTTTCCGCACCTTCAGTAGTGGTATCCGCCACAACCGGAGTGGTGATGGTAAATTCGGTTACACCTGCAGGAACGTTCAGCGTGCCGTCGGCGTTACGGGTAACACCGTTTGAATAGGTGGTTGCCGCATCGTCAAAGTCAGCATCGTTCGCGCTGTCGGTAGAGCGTGCTACGGTCAGGTTATCCACGCCGTTGTTGTTGGTCAGTTTCACCGTGGTTACGATGTTTTCACCTTCGTTAACAGGTGTGGTGGTGACCACGCCGTCCGGATTGCCGTCGCCATCTGCATCAGAGTCATCTACCTCAGCGTTTTTGCTGTCAGTACCGGCATTGACCGGATCTGCGTCAGCAATTGCACCTTGATCGTCCGTGCCTTTGGCATTGACTGGCGAGCCGTCTTTCACTGCGTCTTGTGGAATGGTTACCACACCGGTAGTCGGGTTAACGGTTGCACCAGTATTGTTTGGATCAGTGATTGTCCATTCGCCGGTATTCGGATCTTTGGTTACCGTTACTGTCTTAGGCTGATCGTCTTCACCGGTGAACGTGATGTCCACTTTTTCGTTGTCATCACCCGGAGTTACAGTTACAGAACCGTCGGTGTCGCTTGCGGTAATCACAGGCTGATCGGCTGTGTTCGGTTCG
>NZ_BCWL01000262.1 GCF_001592185.1 Bergeriella denitrificans NBRC 102155 | reverse complement strand
GTACAAAAAAACAATTAAAAAGCCGTCTGAAAAATACAGATTTCAGACGGCTTTTTCCATTACTCACTTGACGACAACTATCCGCTTTGCCGCGAATACAGTCGACAAAATTAAAACGGAATATCGCGATATCCTCTAGCAGCGCGGCTTATGCGGCAGGAGCGCGGCGGGCAAGCTGTAGGACGGGCATCCTTGCCCGTCGCTCATTCATAGAATGAGATAAACTTTTTTATTGGGCCATTTTCTTTGCCTTGCGTCCAAACGATGGAGCCCGTAAACAAGATTTCCTTTGCTCACAAAATGCCCGTCCTACGTTATTGAAATTTTCTGCCTTCCCTAGATGGCTTATCCCAAAACGTATGTCATTCCGGCATTACCGGCGCCCGCCGCGCTTAGTCCAAAGTTTCCAAAATACGGCGCAAGTCGTTGGCGTGGATTTGACCGGGGGCGGATGCTTGGGCGGCGGCGCCGAAGGTCAGTGCCGATCCGAAGGTCTGGCCGGCCAGGCGGCTGATGACGCCGAGTTTGCCCATAGACATGGTAACAATCGGGCGCGATGCCGTCTGAAAAACTTCCTGCGTGGCGTCCAGCAATACGGCGACATCGGCGGCTGATTGCGGCATGACGGCGATTTTGCAGACATCCGCGCCCAGGGCTTCCATCTTTTTCAGACGGCCTGCGATTTCCGCTTTCGGCGGCGTGGCGTGGAAATCGTGGTTGCACAGCAGCGCGGCCACGCCGTTTGCCTGGGCTTCGGTAATCAGGCGGCGTACCAGCGCTTCATCGCCGGCAAAGAGTTCGATATCCAAAATATCAATCAGGCCGGATTGCGCGGCGCGGGTCAGCAGCGAAACATAATATTCCTGGCTGCATGGGCAGGAGCCGCCTTCTTCGGCGCGGCGGAAGGTAAAGAGCAGCGGCACATCGGGCAGTGCCTCGCGTACGGCGGCGGTTTGCGCCATGACATAATCGGCATCGGCGGCCTGTTTCAGAAAATCGACGCGGAATTCCACCACATCGAAGCTGACGCCCTGCAAGGCATCCAGCGCCTGCTTGAGGCCGTCTGAATCTGCGGCTACCAGCGGCACGGCGATTTTCGGCATCCCCGCGCCCAATTCGATATTGCGTATTTGAAGCGTTTTCATTTTTTCTCCTCGATAAACCAAATAGCGGCATTCAATTTAGCCCAATTAAGCAACGGCTGCAAGCGGCTTGGGATAAATAGCAGCTATATGCAAACGCGGATAACGCACGCCGCATCGAACTTGTCGGATACACATCGTCCGGCTTGATGATGCGCTATCTGCCCGGTGCGCGGAAAGTACCTGCGTCAACGCGCAGTCAGATAATCCAGCAACGGCTTGGGCAGCCCGTATGCGGACAAATCCTCAGGCGCCGCCCACAAGCCGTCTGAAAAACCGCCGGTTTTGACGGCTTCGGCTTCAAACGGGGTAATCATCAGCAGGCGGTGGGTCAGGCGATGGGTGAACGCGGCGGCTTCCGCTAAATGTACGGCTTCAATGCCGGCCTGTTCGGCAAAGACATATAAATCCGCCAACTGCTCAAAACAGGGCACGCAATACAGCCCGCCCCAGATGCCTTTGGGTGCGCGTTTTTCCAGCCAAATGCTGCCGTTCGGATGCCGCAACACCAGCCAATACAGCGGCAGGTTCTGCACCGCTGCCGCCGTTTTCCTGCGCGGCAGCTCGTCGATGCGCGCTTGCCGCTTGGCTTCGCATATATCCGCCATCGGGCATTCGCCGCACAAAGGTTTGCTGCGTTTGCACACCGTCGCGCCCAAATCCATCAGCCCCTGTGTGTAGGCCGGCATATCGCGGTTTTCAGACGGCAGCAGGTTTTCGGCCAACTGCCAGAGCTGCTGCTCGAATTTTTTATCCTGCGGGTTGCCGTCCAACGCATAGACACGGCAGAGCACGCGCTTGACGTTGCCGTCCAAAATCGCCTCGCGCTGCAAAAAGGCAAAAGCGGAAATGGCGGCGGCGGTGCTGCGTCCGACCCCGCACAGGCGCTCTAACTCCTGCCGCGTTTGCGGAAAATGGCCGCCAAACTCGCCGACCACCTGCTGCGCGGCTTTATGCAGATTGCGGGCGCGGCTGTAATAGCCCAGCCCGGCCCACAGCGCCAGCACGTCATCCTGCGGCGCGGCGGCCAAATCCGCGACGCTCGGGAAGCGTGCCAGAAAGCGCGGATAATAATCCAATACGGTCTGCACCTGGGTTTGCTGGAGCATGATTTCGGAAAGCCACACCGCATAAGGGTCGCTGACCTGCCAGGGCAGGTTGTGGCGGCCGTGGCGGCGTTGCCAGCCGACCAGGCGGGCGGCGAAATCGGGGTTCGGGTTAGATGGCATAGGGTATAAAATTCGGTATTTTAAAAGAAACAACGGGCAGGGATGCCCGTCCTACCGCTATATATAGTCGGAGAAATTAAATTCTGATACAAG
>NZ_BCWL01000261.1 GCF_001592185.1 Bergeriella denitrificans NBRC 102155 | reverse complement strand
CGCCGCCTTGTATCAGAACTGACGCTCCGACGATAAACGGAACAGGCATTTTTTTGGAAAAACTGATGAAAAAAAGCATTTTAGAATTTTGGGTCGGCCTGTTTGTCTTACTGGGCGCGGTTGCCGTCGGCTTTCTGGCCTTTCGCGTTGCCGGCGGCACGTCGGTCGGCAGCAGCAGCGGCAGCTACACCGTTTACGCCGATTTCAGCGACATCGGCGGCCTGAAAGCCGGTGCGCCCATTAAAGCGGCGGGCGTATTGGTCGGCCGCGTGTCCGACATCACGCTTGACCCGCAAAGCTATCAGGCGCGCGTGAGCCTAAATTTGGACAAGCAATACGCGTTCAGCAGCGACGTTTCCGCGCAAATCCTGACCTCCGGCCTGCTCGGCGAGCAATATATCGGCCTGATGCAGGGCGGCGACCCTGAAAATCTGGCCGCAGGCGACACCATTTCCCTGACCAGCTCCGCGCTGGTGCTGGAAAACCTGATCGGCAAATTTATGACCAGCTTCGCCGAGAAAAACGCCGGCAGCGACGACAAAGCCGCCGAATAATCCGGCCAAGCGCCGCAAGACCGCCTATGCCGGTTCACATAACGATATAGTCAAAGAACACAAAATGAGACAAGGTACAGCAACGCCGTATCATTTTTATGTTCAATGACGATACCTCAACGCACCTCCACCATTAGGACGCAAACCATGAAAAAATCCGCCTTCCTCACCGCCCTCTCCGTCGGCCTGTTGAGTATCAGCTTTGCCGTTGCCGCACCTGCCGATGCCGTGAAGCAAATACGCGAAAACGCCACCCAAGTGCTGTCGATTCTGAAACAGGGCGATGCCAACAGCGCCCGCCGTAAAGCCGAAGCCTACGCCCTGCCCTACTTCGATTTCGAGCGCATGACCGCGCTGGCCGTCGGCGCACCGTGGCGCACCGCCACCGCCGCGCAGAAGCAGGCCATGACCAAAGAATTCCAAACCCTGCTGATCCGCACCTACAGCGGCACCATGATGAAATTCAAAAACGCCAAGGTCAACGTGAAAGACAATCCTGCCGTTAATCGCGGAGGCAAAGAAATCGTCGTGCGTGCCGAAGTGTCGCCCACCGGCGAAAAACCCGTCAACATGGATTTCAGCACCTACCAAAGCGGCAGCCGCTACCGCGTATTCAACGTTGCCGTTGAAGGCGCCAGCCTCGTGACCGTTTACCGCAACCAATTCGGCGAAACCATCAAAGCCAAAGGCTTCGACGGCCTGATTGCCGAGCTGCGCGCCAAAAACGGCGGCAAATAAACCATGAACAGCGAAGTCCGCAACGGCATTCTCTACATCAGCGGCGACGTCACCGTCAAAACCCTTACCGCAGCCGCCTACGCCCGTTTCGAGCAGCAATGCCGTCTGAAAAACCTGACCGCGCTCGACTTAGGCGGTGTCGGCCGCGCCGACTCCGCCTGCGTCTCGCTGCTGCTGGCCGCCCGCCGCGCCGGCGGCAATCTGCGCCCGCAGCATCTGCCCGAAGCCGTGCGCGCCCTCGCCGACCTCTACGAAATCAACGATTGGTTAAGCACATGAACAAACACGCCGCCCTGCTCTTGGCCGCCCTGCTGGCCGCGCAACCCGCCCTGGCCGAGCGCAACCCCGCCGACCCTTACGAGCCCTACAACCGCGCCGTCTCCAAGTTTAACGACAAGGCCGACAAATACATCATGTCGCCCGTTGCCCGCGGCTACCGCAAAATCACCCCGCAGCCCGTGCGTACCGGCATCAGCAATTTCTTCAACAACCTGCGCGATGTCACCAGCTTCGGCAGCAACCTGCTGCGTCTCGACATCAAACGCGCCAGCGAAGACCTGGTGCGCGTCGGCATCAACACCACCTTCGGCCTCGGCGGCCTGATTGACGTGGCCGGCGCCGGCGGCGTGCCCAACAACAAAAACACGCTGGGCGACACCTTCGCCTCATGGGGCTGGAAAAACAGCAACTACTTCGTGATGCCGCTGCTCGGCCCCTCCACCGTGCGCGACACCGCCGGCAGCGCCATCACCGCCGTTTACCCCGTTAAAAACGCCGTATTGGAAACCAACGCCCTGCGCTGGGGCACCACCGGCCTGAACGCCGTCAGCACCCGTGAAAGCCTGCTCGACCTGACCGACAGTCTCGAAGGTGCGGCCATCGACAAATACAGCTACACCCGCGATCTGTATATGAACGTCCGCAACCGCCAAACCGGCGGCCGCCTGCCCGCCGCAGCCGATGACGACATCGATATCGACGATTTGGTGGACAGCAACAGCACGGCCGCCCCCGAAGCCGATATGCCGACAGAGCCTGCCGAAACCGCCCTGCCCGACCCGCAGCCTGCGGAAAACGGCATGATCCGTTTCGACGGCAAATGATTTCGACCATCTAAAAAAAGCCGTCTGAAAATCGGGATTTTCAGACGGCTTTTTATTGTCGAATAAAAGAAGAAAGAGACAAGGCAGCGAAGCCGCAGACAGTACAAGCAGTACAGGTCGGCGGACTTGCTGCTTCAGCAGTTTAGT
>NZ_BCWL01000260.1 GCF_001592185.1 Bergeriella denitrificans NBRC 102155 | reverse complement strand
TTCTTATTTTAAATGACTATATCGATTATTGTAGGTCGGACACTTTTGCCCGACATTTGGCATCAACGTTTGAAACGGTCAGGCACCGCAACGATTTGTCGGGCAAAAGTGCCCGACCTACGGTTTGCGGCAGTGTTGTAGGGGAGGGTTTTACACCCTCCCGCCAATGGTGAAATGACCGTAAACGTTTGGGGAACCGGCACTACGGGCAGGTGTAAAACCCGCCCCTGCGCGGCATATCGGTTTCATTGGACATAGGTTGCGGTATCAATCTGTCGGGCATCAATGCCCGACCTACGCCCGACCTGCGCTTACTCCGCCTGAATTTTCAACACAGCCTGCACCACGTCTTCCACCGTGCGCACGTTGCGGAAATCTTCGGCCTGCAGCTTGCGTCCGGTTTGGCGTTTGATGTGGTCAATCAGATCGATGGCATCGATACTGTCGATTTCCAAATCTTCGTAGAGGTTGGTGTCGGGCGTAATGCGCTCCGGATCGATTTCGAATAAATTGACCAGCGCGTCGGTCAGGATTCGGCGGATTTCTTGTTCGGTCATGATGGTTTCCTTATGCGGTGCGGCTTTCGATAAAACGGGCGAGGGTGGCGACGTTGGCGAAATGTTCGCGCAGATTGTCGTTTTCACCGTCCATTTGGAAGCCGAAGGTTTTTTGTACGGCCAAACCGAGTTCCAGCGCGTCAACGGAGTCCAAACCCAAACCGCCGTCGCCGAAGAGCGGGGCTTCGCTGCCGATGTCGGCGGCGGTCATGTCTTCCAAGCCGAGGCTGTCGATGATGAGTTGTTTGATTTGGTTTTCTAATGCGCTCATGTGGTTTTCCTTGTGAAATAGTCTTGCAGATAGGTATTCAGACGGCGTGCCGCAATCGGCAGCGGCTTTTCGGCCAGCCATTCCTGCGGGTCGATGTCGTCGCCGACGGTGATTTCATAATGTACGGTGTGCGGCGGGATTTTGTACCACGGCTGGCCTTTTTTAAAATTAGGCGGGTTCATTTTAATGCACACGGGCGTAATGGTTTGCGCGCTGCGCAAGCCCAGCGATACCGCGCCGCGGTGCATTTTGACCTGCCCGTCCCAGCCCGTGCGCGTGCCTTCGGGAAACACCAGCAGGCTCTGCCCGCTTCGGAACACTTCGGCCACGGTATCGAGCATGGCTTCGGATTCTTCGTTGGGAATATAGCCCGCCGCTTTGATTTGGCTGCTCATGGCGGGGTTGTGTTGCAGGTCTTTTTTGACGATGCAGTTCATCTCCGGCGCATGGCTGATGAGCAGCACCACATCCAGCAAAGACGGGTGGTTTGCCAACACGAGCTGGCCGGGGTGGCCGAGCTTTTCCAAGCCGTGAAACTTCACGCTCAATACGCCCGAGCAAACCAGATAGCGTACGAAAAAACGCCAAATACCGCCAATCAGCCGCCGCGCCCGGATTTGCCGCGCCACGTCGCCCTGAGTGCCGCGCAGCGTGTAAGGCAGCAGCACCAGCTTGAACGCCACGCCGCCGATACCGAACAATACAAAGCCGGACAAAGTGGCGAGAAAACGGCGGCAGTAATTCAGGGACTTCACGGCTGTTTGCTCCAGATCCAAGTGCGCGTGCCGTAATTGCGGATTGCTTCCGAGCCGTCCGCGAGCATGAAGCGTATCCAGTCCAAAGCACCCCAATAAGGTGCTTCGGGCAGATTTTCAGACGGCCTGTCCGTCAACGCCAAGGTATAGCGGCTGCCCTTAGTGACCACCATTGCCAGCGCATAGGCAAAGGGCGCACGTTCGGCTTTGACGGCATATCCGTCCGACAGCGGGTCATCGGCAATCACCAATAATACCGACTCCGCGCCTTCCTCCAGCAGCGCACAGGTTTCCGCCAGAGCCGCTTCCAAACCGTCCGCTCCCACCGCCAGCGCCGTGTTTTCGCGCATATCGCCGCGCAGCACCGCCCACTGCCCGGCCAAGGCATTGTGTACCGACAGGCCGAAGGAAGTCGGCGACACCGTGCCCGATTTCATCAGCTCCAGCCACAACTCAAAGCTGCGGTTCAACTCGCCGTCGTGCGAGGCATACACCAAAGGCGCGGCCGGATGGCGGTCGGCCAGCGCCCACGCCGCATCGCAGACCAAACGCGCCGAGCGGCTCAGGCGGCGGCGCTGCATGGCGGGCAGAAAAGCCAAAGCGGGTTTGTGTTCTGCCGTTAAATCGAACGATTGCGGCGCTTTTGCCCACGCCTGCCATTGCGCATCATCCGCCAAACGGTCGGACGAAGCGTGCCACTCGGCAATATCAAAACTGAAACGGCAAGACACGGCAGGCATGAAAGTCTTTCAAATATTTACAATTTACGTTATTTTAACGAATTAAATTAACAAAGGCCAGTTTTAGCACAAATCGGCCGCCAAGCCAAGCCGTTATTGGCACGCAGACACTTTCCCGTTAGGAAAAGCCCGATACCGCCCCGCAGCTGGCAATCCCGGCTCAAACTCTGTTATAGTTAAATTCCTAAAAACCGGACTGCGCAGGCTGAATGTTTTGTGTAGTCGGAGAACACAGAATGAAACAAGGCGGCAA
>NZ_BCWL01000259.1 GCF_001592185.1 Bergeriella denitrificans NBRC 102155 | reverse complement strand
GGGGCGGTGTCGGGGCTGCGTGTTTCAGATGGCCTTTTGGTGCGGCAGATGGTTTGAATATTGCCGTGTGGCTCAAGATGTTTCTGTTCCCGGACGTACATGGTTTCAAATGCGGCATGGCGGTGCGGGCGCGGCAGCGAAGCACATCGGCTTTGAAAATACAGAAAAAATATTCTGAAAAATTTCTTGCCCGCGCCCTTGAATTTTGGACGGGCAGCTCCATTTTTCCCGCATTACCCGCCGTAGGTTGCAGGGTATTCCCTTAATGTATGTGATTCATAATGATTTTTGGAGAAAAACATGACCATCCGTCCTTTACATGACCGCGTTGTTGTCAAACGCCTGGAAGCTGAAGAAAAAACCGCATCGGGTATCGTATTGCCGGGTGCTGCCGCCGAAAAACCGGATATGGGCGAAGTGATCGCCGTAGGTGCGGGCAAAATCGGCCGCGACGGCCAACGCCGCGCGCTGGATGTGAAAGTCGGCGACAAAGTGATTTTCGGCAAATACAGCGGTCAAGCCGTGAAAGCAGACGGTGAAGAGCTGCTGGTAATGCGCGAAGAAGACATCTTCGGTATCGTGGAATAAGCAGGCCGTCTGAAATTATTGTCAGTCGGGTTGATTGCTTAACCTATCTTTCATTGCAAAACACACATTGAAAACCTCTCCGCCGTCATTCCCGCGCAGGCGGGAATCCATCTCGGATGTGAAGTAATGTGTTGTTTTCAAATAAGTGACTGCATTCTTTCTGTGGATTCCCGCCTCGCGGGAATGACGTTAGTGAATGCCCGAACTTTTTTATCAAGGCACTTAGGCCGTCTGAAACCTGATTCCCCTTTTTTTTCAGACGGCCTCACAAGATTCAATCATTTATATTTTGGAGCTAAAACATGGCAGCAAAAGACGTACAATTCGGTAATGAAGTCCGCCAAAAAATGGTTAACGGTGTCAACACCCTGGCCAACGCCGTGCGCGTGACCCTGGGTCCGAAAGGCCGTAATGTCGTACTCGACCGCGCATTCGGCGGCCCGCACATCACCAAAGACGGCGTATCCGTAGCCAAAGAAATCGAATTGAAAGACAAATTCGAAAATATGGGCGCGCAAATGGTGAAAGAGGTTGCCTCTAAAACCAACGACGTAGCCGGCGACGGCACCACCACCGCCACCGTATTGGCGCAAGCCATCGTGGCGGAGGGTATGAAATACGTTGCCGCCGGTATGAACCCGACCGACCTGAAGCGCGGTATCGACAAAGCCGTTAACGCTTTGGTGGCCGAGCTGAAAAACATCGCCAAACCTTGCGACACTTCTAAAGAAATCGCCCAAGTCGGTTCGATTTCCGCCAACTCCGACGAGCAAGTCGGCAAAATCATCGCCGAAGCCATGGAAAAAGTGGGCAAAGAAGGCGTGATTACCGTAGAAGACGGCAAATCTCTGGAAAACGAGTTGGATGTGGTAGAAGGTATGCAGTTTGACCGCGGCTACCTGTCTCCGTACTTCATCAGCGATGCGGAAAAACAAATTGCCGCTTTGGACAATCCGTTTGTGTTGCTGTTCGACAAAAAAATCAGCAATATCCGCGACCTGCTGCCGGTATTGGAGCAAATCGCCAAAACCAGCCGCCCGCTGCTGATTATCGCTGAAGACGTAGAAGGCGAAGCGCTGGCGACTTTGGTGGTGAACAACATCCGCGGCATTCTGAAAACCGTCGCCGTGAAAGCCCCGGGCTTCGGCGACCGCCGCAAAGCCATGCTGCAAGACATCGCTATTCTGACCGGCGGTACCGTGATTGCCGAAGAAGTAGGCTTGTCTTTGGAAAAAGCCACTTTGGAAGATTTGGGTCAAGCCAAACGCATTGAAATCGGCAAAGAAAACACCACCATCATCGACGGCTTCGGCGATGCCGGCCAAATCGAAGCGCGTGTGGCCGAAATCCGCCAGCAAATCGAAGTGGCGACCAGCGATTACGACAAAGAAAAACTGCAAGAACGTGTGGCCAAACTGGCCGGCGGCGTGGCCGTCATCAAAGTCGGCGCGGCAACCGAAGTGGAAATGAAAGAGAAGAAAGACCGCGTGGAAGACGCGCTGCACGCGACCCGTGCCGCCGTTGAAGAAGGCGTGGTGGCCGGCGGCGGCGTGGCTCTGCTGCGTGCCCGTTCTGCTTTGGAAAAAGTGGAAACTTCCAATGCCGACCAAGACGCAGGCGTACAAATCGTATTGCGCGCCATCGAGTCTCCGCTGCGCCAAATCGTTGCCAATGCCGGCGGCGAGCCGAGCGTGGTGGTGAACAAAGTGCTGGAAGGCCAAGGCAACTACGGCTACAACGCAGGCAGCGGCGAATACGGCGACATGATTGAAATGGGCGTACTCGACCCGGCCAAAGTGACCCGTTCCGCGCTGCAACACGCCGCGTCCATCGCCGGTCTGATGCTGACCACCGATTGCATGATTGCCGAAATTCCGGAAGAAAAACCGGCTATGCCTGATATGGGCGGCATGGGCGGTATGGGCGGCATGATGTAAGAAGCCGTCTGAAAAAGCTGTAATCCAACCTGCAAGGCTGAGACCTTGCAGG
>NZ_BCWL01000258.1 GCF_001592185.1 Bergeriella denitrificans NBRC 102155 | reverse complement strand
CGTGTAAACGGCGGGCGCGGGCAAACAAAAAGCCGTCTGAAAAATCCGTTGCTGCGAAGCCGGATTTTTCAGACGGCTTTTATTAAGGGATTAATAGTAATCAGCGCGCATTCTGCCGATACCATTCGATAAACGCATCGGGCTTTACAAAGCCGAGCAGCGGCTCGCTGCGGCTGCCGTCGGCGCGGACGACAAACACGCCCGGCGGGCCGAACAGGCCGTATTCGCGCAGCAGCGCCTGATGTTCGGGCGTGTTGGCGGTGACGTCGATTTGGAAGAAACGCGCCATATCGACGGCTTCATGCACCTGCGGCTGGTTGAGCGTGTAAGCGGCCATTTCTTTGCAGGAGACGCACCAGTCGGCATAAAAATCCAGCAATACCGGCTGCGTAGGGTCGGCTTTGAGGGCTGCTTCCATTGCGGCTTTCAGCGCGGCGGGGTCGGTAAACATCTGGCCGTGGCCGCTCTCTTGGCCGGAAGCGGCGGGCGGAATCAGCGTCAGGAAATGGTGCAGCGCGGTGGTTTGCCGCTGGCTGCTCTGCCAGCCGAACCAAGCGCCGCCGATCAGCAGCAGAAAGCCCAGCAGCATGGCCGCGTTTTTCAGACGGCCTTTCTGCGTGCCCGCGCTAACCAGCAGCCACAGGGCGGGCACAATCAGCAGCAGGGTGTAGAGCGCGGCCACTAGGGCGTAAGGCAGATAAGGCGTAGCCAGATACACCGCCACCGCCAGCAGGATAAAGCCGAACGCGGCTTTGATGCCGTTCATCCAGCTGCCAGCACGCGGCAGCACATGGCCGCCGAAAGTGCCGATGGCAATCAGCGGCACACCCGTGCCCAGCGCCAAGGCATACAGCGCGATACCGCCCAAAACCGCATCGCCGGTCTGGCCGATATAGCCCAGCGCAAAAGCCAGCGGCGGGGCCACGCAGGGGCCGACAATCAGCGCAGAGAGCATGCCCATCACGAATACGGAGGCGATTTTGCCGCCGGAGAGTTTGTTGCTCTGGTTTTGGAAATACGATTGCAGCGCGTTGGGCAGCTGGATGTTGAACAGGCCGAACATCGACAGCGCCAGCACCACCATCAGCGCGGCTGCCGCCAGCACCACCCACGGCTGCTGCAGCCATACGGTCAGCAGTGCGCCGGTGAGGCCGGCAAATACGCCGACCAGCGTGTAAGTGAGCGCCAAACCCTGCACATACACCATGGAAAGAGCAAACGCGCGGCCTTTGCCGGCATTTTTATCGCCGACCACGATGCTCGAGACAATCGGCAGCAGCGGATACATACAGGCGGTGAAACTCAGCCCCAGCCCGGCGAGAAAAAACGCCAACAGATTGGCGTTCAACGTATCCCACGACAATTTGAAGCGGCTGCTGTCGCTGCTGCGTGCGGGCGCGGATTGGCTTGGGGCGGCGGGGCGGGTAAAACGCTCTTTGGCGTTGGCCGGCGCGGCGTTTTGCGGCTCATACAAGCCGTTGCCTTCGATGTCGAATTCGGTGGTTTCCGGCGGATAGCACACGCCCACTTCGGCGCAGCCCTGATAGTTGAGCAGCAGCTTGTATTTCGGCGCGGCTTTCAGATAGGGAAAATTCGCCTGCGCGGCGTGATGGTAAACGGTTTGCTTGCCGAAAAACTCGTCTTCCTTCTCTTCGCCCGGGCTGTATTGCGGCGCCCCCAGCAGGCCGTCCGGCTCGGTGTCGGCGGTCAGCTTGCTTTGGTAGAGGTAGTAGCCGTCTGCAATTTTGAATTGCACGTTGATGCCTTGCTCGGTCACGTTGACCTGCGGCACAAATGCCTGCTCGGGCGGCAGCAGCTTGGAAGCATCGACGGGCGAGGCGTAAGCGGGCGCGGCCAGCGCGAACAGCACGGTGAAAAAGGAGAGCAGTGTTCTCATGGGATACTTTCGGATTTGCTAGTTCAAAAGTAGTATTGTTTGAAACGATGTTCGCATTATAAGCATAAACCGGTGTAGGGTAAACCGACTTTTCGGCGGCGCAGGTTCTGCTACAATGGCCGTAGTGCCGAGCTGTTTCAGGCAGATAAGGTATGAAGGCGCAGGCGGCGGATACGGCAAAAGCCGTCTGAAAAAGAGTAAATCAAATGCATGATTTATGCCTGCTTTCAGACGGCTTGGCGATACGGTAAACAGATTGCGGAATAAGCAATGAACAAAGAAAAGCTGGCCGCCCGGATTAGGCAGCGCTACGGCGTTCAAGCCGATTATCCGTGGGCGAAATACCCCGATTATGCGGTCTATCGGCACGGGCACAACCGCAAATGGTTTGCGCTGCTGATGAGCGTGCCGTCTGAAAAACTGGGGCTGGCCGGGCGCAGCGGCAAAATCGACATTGCCAATTTCAAAGTGCGCCCGGAGTATATCGGCGCATGGCGCAGCCAGCCGGGTATTTTGCCGGCGTATCACATGAATAAGGCGCATTGGGTGAGTGCGGTGCTGGCCGATTGCGACGAAGCTGCGTTGCTCAGTCTGTTGGCCGACAGTTTTGCGCTGACGGAAAAATAATATAGTCGGAGAGTAAATTTTGATACAAGGCGAACCAGTGCTGTAGCAGAAATGACTCTC
>NZ_BCWL01000257.1 GCF_001592185.1 Bergeriella denitrificans NBRC 102155 | reverse complement strand
GCAGAATTGAACTTCTCCGACTATACCAGCTTAAGAAAACAGAAAGCCGTCTGAAAACGGATTTTCAGACGGCTTTCTGTATTTCGCAGCAAATAAGCGGATACCGGCTGATCAGCGGATCAGCCCGCGTGTCGAACGTTGGAAGAAATCGTTAAACAGCGCCACTTCCGGTGCTTCGGCTGCCAGCTTGCCGATTTCCTGCTTGGCCTCTTCCAGCGTCAGGCCTTTGCGGTAGAGCAGCTTGTAGGCGTTCAATACTGCTTGAATGGCGGGCTTGTCGAAGCCGCGGCGTTTCATGCCTTCGATGTTGATGCCGACGGGGCCGGCGTGGTTGCCCTGCGCCATCACATACGGCGGTACGTCTTGCGCGACGGCGGAGCAGCCGCCGATCATGGCGTGTGCGCCGACGATGCTGAATTGGTGGATGGCCGACATACCGCCGACAATCACGAAGTCATCCAGCTCCACATGGCCGGCCAGCGTGGCGTTGTTGGCCAAAATGCAGCGGTTGCCGACGCGGCAGTCGTGGGCGACGTGGGCGTTAATCATCAGCAGGTTGTCGTCGCCGACGCGGGTAATGCCGCCGCCCTGCTCCGTGCCACGGTGGATGGTGACGTGTTCGCGGATCTGGTTGCGGTTGCCGATAATGGTTTTCGTCGGCTCGCCCTTGTATTTGAGGTCTTGGTTGACCTCGCCGATGCTGGCGAATTGGTAGATGCGGTTGCCCTCGCCGATCTCGGTGATGCCGTTGATAACGACGTGCGGGCCGATTTCGGTATCTGCGCCGATTTTGACATCGGGGCCGATGATGCTGTATGCGCCGACTTTGACGCTTTCATGCAGCTCGGCTTTGGGGTCGATGATGGCGGTGGGGTGAATCTGGGTCATAAAACCTCCTGCTACGGGGGGTTAGGCCGTCTGAAAATGGGGGCTTGTTCTATGAACAAGCGGCAGGCGGGGTGTTGGTGCGCTTAGACAAACCCTGCCCGCCCTACGTTTTACTCCGGCGCAACAATGCGCTTGGCGCACATAATCACGGCTTCTACGGCAACCTGGCCGTCCACTTTGGCAACGGCCTGGAATTTGCCGATGCCGCGTTTAAAGGTCAGCAGTTCGACTTCGTAAGTCAGCTGGTCGCCGGGGATAACTTGGCGTTTGAAGCGGGCATCGTCGATACCGGCGAAGAAGAAAAATTCGTTTTCTTCGCGGCCGCCGTTGCTCAAAATCGCCAAGGTGCCGCAGGCCTGCGCCATGCCTTCGATAATCAGCACGCCGGGCATAATCGGCAAATCGGGGAAGTGCCCTTGGAACTGCGGCTCGTTCATGCTGACGTTTTTGATGGCGGTCAGGCTTTTCATCGATTCAAACGCGGTAATGCGGTCAATCAGCAAAAACGGGAAACGGTGGGGAATCAGGTTGTGGATGTCTTTGGCTTCAATCGGTAATTTGAATTCCATGTGGTTCGTTCCTTTGGGTTTGTCCGGGTAGGCGGCTGGTTTAGCCGTCTGAAAACGGGTTGCGCGGCAGGCTTACGCCTGCTCCTGCCCGCCTGCTGCGCCGAGCTGCTTTTCCAGCTGCTTGATGCGCTTGTTCATTTCGCTCAAATGGCGGATATGCACGGCGTTTTTCGCCCATTCTTTATGGGTTTGCATCGGGTAGAGGCTGGCGATGTGCTGGCCGCTTTCTTTGATGCTGTGGGTAATGCAGGTGCCGCCGCCGATATTGGTTTTGTCGGCGATTTCGATGTGGCCGACCGTGCCCACGCCGCCGCCGATGATGCAGTAGCTGCCGATGGTGGTGCTGCCGGAGATACCGGCTTGGGCGGCGATAACGGTGTGTTCGCCGATTTTACAGTTGTGGCCGATCTGCACCTGGTTGTCGATTTTGGTGCCTTTGCCGATTAAGGTGTCGCTCATGGCGCCGCGGTCGATATTGCTGTTCGAGCCGATTTCCACATCATCGCCGAGGGTTACGCCGCCGGTTTGCGGGATTTTGAACCACGATGCGCCGGCAAACGCCAGGCCGAAGCCGTCTGCGCCGATGACCGCGCCGCTGTGGATTTCCACGCGCTGGCCGAGGGTGCAGCCGTAATAGACGACGGCATTGGGGTGCAGCACCACTTCGTCGCCCAATTTGCAGTCATGTTCCACAACCGCGCCGGCGAGAATGCGGCAGCCTTCGCCGAGCACGGTGCGGGCGCCGATATAGGCGTGTGCGCCGATTTCGCAGCTGGCGGGCACAACGGCCGACGGCTCGACAACGGCAGTCGGGTGCACGCCGCCTGCGGCTTTGACGATGGGGGAAAACAAGCGCGCGACTTTGGCGAAATAGAGATACGGGTCGGCGGTGATAATCAGATTGCGCCCGGTAAATTCGCCGGCGGCTTTTTCGGACACAATCACTGCGCCGGCGCGGCTTTCGTGTACTTCGGATTTGTATTTGGGATTGGCCAGGAAGCTGATGTGGCCGCCCTCTGCCTGGGCAAGCGGGCGCACGGCTTCAACGGCGATGTCTTCGCCCTGCCATTGTCCGCCGAGTTCAGCGGTGATTTGGGATAAGGTGTAGGAGGTCATGTAGGTGCTTTCAGGCCGTCTG
>NZ_BCWL01000256.1 GCF_001592185.1 Bergeriella denitrificans NBRC 102155 | reverse complement strand
CTTTTACTTTTTTCAAACAAACCGCAAGCGGCTTGAAAGCAAACGCTTAAGCATTACCTTCCTGCTGTTGCTGGTACATAGCCTCGAAGTTAATCGGAGCGAGCAGCACGGGCGGGAAGCCGGCGCGGGTAACGGTAGAAGAGATGGCTTCGCGGGCATAGGGGAACAGGATGTTCGGGCAGGCAACGCCGAGCAGGGCTTCTGCGTCTTCCTGCGGGATGTTTTCCAGGCGGAAGATGCCGCTTTGGGTTACTTCGTTCAGAAACATGGTGCGCTCTTCGTTCAGCTTGGCAGTCACGGTGATGGTGACGTCCACGCCGTAGATGCCGTCTTCCAGTTTTTCGTTTTTGGTCGATACGCGCATTTCGACTTCAGGCTCGCCGCTTTCGAGGAAAATCTGCGGCGCGTGGGGGACTTCCAAAGACAAATCTTTGACGTACAGTCGCTCGATGCTGAATACGGGTTGCAATTCTTCTGACATTTTTTGTCCTATCGTTTATCGGGTTAGATGAAATCGTACGCCTGCAAAGCGGCAGGCGGCTTAGGCCTTGAGCAGCTCGGCCAATTCGCCTTTTTGCTGCAGGGCGTAGAGGTCGGTAAAGCCGCCGACGTGGGTCTCGCCGATGAAAATCTGCGGGATGCTGCGCTGGCCGCTGAGCTGCTGCATTTGGGCAAAATCGGCGGGATTTTGATCGACGCGGATTTCGGTGATTTCGGTCACGCCTACTGCGGCCAACAGCTTTTTGGCCATGGTGCAGTAAGGGCAGAACGCGCCGGTGTACATGGTTACGGGTTGCATAGGCTTTCTTTCTGGTGCAATTTCCATACTATATGGGCAGACGCATGATTTTACAAGGGGAAGATGCCTTGCGCGCGGGATTTTCAGACGGCCTGCGGCGCGCGCCGACATGGTAAAACGGGCGGTTTTCCAGTATCATGTCTGATGGCGGCGCGGCAGAGATGCTTTTGCCATCGGCTTTGCGAAAGAGTTGATGGCAAAAGTTTTTTGTATTGATTGGAAGCCATTATGTTAGCCGGAATCCCGATTCCCAAAGATACGCTGCGCCCGCCTGAAACGGTGCTGGTCAACATCACGCCGCAGGAAACGCGCGTGGCGGTATTGGAGGAAAACAATATCTGCGAGCTGCACATCGAGCGCAATAGCGGCCACAGCCTGGTGGGCAATATTTATCTGGGCGTGGTGCGGCGCGTGCTGCCGGGGATGCAGAGCGCGTTTATCGACATCGGGCTGGAGCGCGCGGCGTTTCTGCACATTGTCGATGTATTGGAGCAGCGCCGCAATCCCGATGAAACGCAGCGCATCGAGCATATGCTGTTTGAGGGGCAGACGATTTTGGTACAGGTCATCAAAGACCCTATCAATACCAAAGGCGCGCGTCTTTCGACGCAGATTTCGCTGGCCGGGCGCTTTCTCGTGCATCTGCCGCAAGACGAACACATCGGCATTTCGCAGCGCATCGAAGACGAAACCGAGCGTCAAAACCTGCGCGACCGCCTCAGCAACCTGCTGCCCGAGTCGGCCTGCCAAGGCTATATTATCCGCACCAACGCGGAAACGGCCACCGACGAGCAGCTGCAGGCCGATATCAGCTATCTGACCAAAGTGTGGGACAACATCCAGCTGCAGGCCAAAACCCGCCCGCCGGAAACGCTGCTCTATCAGGATTTGCCGCTGGCGCTGCGCGTTTTGCGCGATATGTTCAGCAGCGACACCCAAAAAATTCTGGTCGATTCCACCGAAAACTGCCGCCGTATGCAGACTTTTGCCGAGCAATACGTGCAAGGCGCGGCCGACAAAATCGAATTGTTCAAAGGCGACCGCCCGCTGTTTGAAACCCACAATATCGAGCAGGAAATCGCCCGCGCCCTGCAGCCGCGCGTCAATCTCAATTTCGGCAGCTACCTGATTATCGAATCCACCGAAGCGATGACCACCATCGATGTCAACACCGGCGGCTTTGTCGGCGCGCGCAATTTCGACGAAACGATTTTCCGCACCAATCTCGAAGCCTGCCACACCATCGCCCGCGAGCTGCGCCTGCGTAATCTGGGCGGCATCATCATCATCGACTTCATCGACATGGCGCAGGAAACCCATCGCGAGGCCGTGTTGCAGGAGTTGGCCAAAGCCTTGAGCTTCGACCGCACCCGCGTCACGCTCAACGGCTTCACCAGCCTCGGCTTGGTAGAGTTAACCCGCAAACGCTCGCGCGAAAACCTCAGCCAGGTATTATGCGAACCCTGCCCTTCCTGCCAGGGCAGAGGCCGTCTGAAAACCCCGCAAACGGTGTGCTACGAAATCCAGCGCGAAATCGTGCGCGAAGCCCGCCGCTACGACGCGCAATCATTCCGCATCCTGGCCGCGCCCAATGTCATCGACCTGTTTCTCGACGAAGAATCGCAGTCGCTGGCCATGCTGATTGCCTTTATCGGCAAACCGATTTCTCTGGCTGTGGAAACGGCCTACACGCAGGAGCAATACGATATTGTGTTGATTTAAAACCGTATTGTATCCTTGATGCCAAAACAAAAGCCGTCTGAAAATCTCCTATTTTCAGACGGCTTTTGTTTGGTGCGGGCATATTGTGAAATGCCCAAAAATGAAAATGAGCAGACCAGGATTTATA
>NZ_BCWL01000255.1 GCF_001592185.1 Bergeriella denitrificans NBRC 102155 | reverse complement strand
AGTAATTTCTGCTACAGCGCTGGCTCGCCTTGTATCAGAATTTACTCTCCGACTATATTTTGCGCCAACCGGAGCGGCTTAAAGCGTACCGTAAACCGGGGTAGTAACCCCGCCGCTTGGTTGAAAGGTCAAGATATTCGGTGGAGGCCGGCGGTTTTATCTTGTTCTGCAAATCAAAAAAAGCCGTCTGAAAATTCAGACGGCTTGTGTATGCCTGTTATCGGAACGCATCAACTCATCAGGTTCAAATCGCCGATGCGGTCGTACAGATATTCGGTTTGGCGGCCTTCGTCGTACAGGCGGATTTGCAGCTGCAAATCGTTGGCCGAATCGGCCTGGCGCAGGGCTTCTTCCCGGCTGATGATGCCGCGTGTGTATAAATCGAAAAGGTTTTGGTTGAAGGTCTGCATGCCGTCGGGGGCGGAGCGTGCCATCAGGCTGCGGATATCGGCGATGCGGCCTTTAAACAGCGCGTCTTGCATGGCGGGCGTGTTGAGCAGCAAATCCACGGCGGCGATGCGGCCGCTTTGGTCTTTTTTGACTGCCAGGCGTTGGCCGATAACGGCATTGAGGTTCAGCGCCAAATCAATCTGTGCCTGCCCGCGGCGTGTTTCCGGATAAAAATGCAGGATGCGCTCGACGGCCTGCACCGCGCTGCCCGCGTGCAGCGTGATGATGCACAGATGCCCCGCCTGCGCCAGCTGCAGCGCGTCGTCCATATCTGCCGCGTTGCGGATTTCGCCGAGCGCAACCACATCGGGCGACTGGCGCATCGCGCTTTGAACCGCCGATGCCCGATCCGGCGTATCGATGCCGATTTCGCGCTGGGTGAATATACAGCGCATCGGCTTGTGGATAAACTCAATCGGGTCTTCGATGGTGAGAATGTGGCCGGGCAGGTGGCGGTTGCGGTGGTCGAGCAGCGCGGCGGCGGTGGCGGATTTGCCCGAGTTGGCGGGGCCGGCCAAAACCAGCAGGCCGCGCGGCGCCAGCGCCAGCGTTTCCAATACGGCGGGCAGGTTTAAGGCGGCGATGGCGGGAATATCGCGGTTGATGCGGCGCAACACCATGCCGGTGCGCCCCTGCCCGCGGTAGGCGTTGATGCGGTAGCGCGTACCGCCGGGCGAGGCCGCCGCGTAATTCAGCTCCCAGCTACGCTCAAAGGCTGCTGCCTGCTCCGCGCTCATGGTAGAGCGCACGATGGCGGCGGTTTCTTCCGCTTCCAAAGGCGGGTGGCGCATGGGAAACAGCGTGCCGTCTGCTTTAAAGGCGGGCGGAAAGCCGGCACTGATAAAGATATCCGAAGCCCCGCGCTCCTCTGCTTCGCGGAACATACGCTCCAGCAGCGGGTGCACGGGCAAGGCGGCGGGCTTGGAGAAAAAATCGTTATGGCTCATGGCGGGTTTTGTTAATATATTGAATTAAAATAAGAAATTTACAGAGCTGGCTGCGCCTGTCTGCGGATTTCCGCCTTGTTTCTTTTTATTCAAATTCACGGTAACAGGCGGATAAGGCGCAGTATGGCGGGCGCGGGCAGCCTGTTAGAGCATACCGTCGCTGTATTGTGCTTTGCTGCGGGCGGTATCGGCATCAATCAGCCCTTGGCGCAGCAGCGATTGCAGCGATTGGTCCAGGGTTTGCATCCCGTGGCTCTGGCCGGTTTGGATGGCCGATTGGATTTGGGCGATTTTGTTTTCCCGAATCAGGTTGCGTATCGCGGGCGTGGACACCAGAATTTCGTGCGCGGCCACGCGGCCGCTGCCGTCACGGGTTTTCAGCAGGGTCTGCGAAATCACCGCCCGCAGCGACTCCGAAAGCATGGTGCGGACCATTTCTTTTTCGCCTGCGGGGAACACATCGACAATACGGTCTATGGTTTTCGCCGCGCCGGTGGTGTGCAGGGTGGCAAACACCAGATGGCCGGTTTCGGCGGCGGTCAGCGCCAGGCGGATGGTTTCCGGGTCGCGCATTTCGCCCACCAAAATCACATCGGGGTCTTCCCGCAGCGCCGAGCGCAGCGCATTGTGGAAGCTGAGGGTGTGCTGGTGCAGCTCGCGCTGGTTAATCAGGGCTTTTTTGCTTTTGTGGATAAATTCGACGGGGTCTTCGATGGTGAGAATATGCGCCGGCTGGGTCTCGTTGATATAATCGACCATGGCCGCCAGCGTAGTGGATTTGCCCGAGCCGGTCGGCCCCGTGACCAAAACCAGCCCGCGTGGATTATCGGCGATTTTTTGCAGGATGCGCGGCGCTTTGAGCGCTTCCAGCGACAACACCGCATTCGGAATGGTGCGGAATACCGCTGCCGGCCCGCGCCCCGTGGTAAACGCATTCACGCGGAAGCGGGCAATATTGGGCAGCTCGAAGGAAAAATCTACTTCCAATTCCTGGCGGAACAGCCGCTGCTGCTGCTCGTTCATCACCGAAAACAGCATATCGCCCACCTCTTCCGCCGGCATCTGCGGCAGATTGATGCGGCGGATATCGCCGTGTACGCGTATCATCGGCGGCATACCCGCGCTCAGATGAAGGTCGGAGGCCTGGTTTTTTACGCTGAAAGCGAGTAAGTCGGTCATTTGCATTGTGTGCCCCGCTGGGATTGGGTAGATATAGTCGGAGCGTCATTTCTGCTACGGCGTCGGTTCGCCTTGCTCAAAGAGGGGGCTTGA
>NZ_BCWL01000254.1 GCF_001592185.1 Bergeriella denitrificans NBRC 102155 | reverse complement strand
ATTTCAGCAGATTAAGGCAAGGCAGCAAGCCGCTGTAACGCTGTATCAGCCTAACGGGCATCCATAGAGAAATGCCTGAAAAACAGAAATCTTTATTGCCGTAAATGCCGTCATTCCCGCGCATGCGGGAATCCACTGAAGAGTTACTGTGGCTTTTTTAAAGCAATATATTGCTTGATATCTAAAGTAGATTCCCGCCTGCGCGGGAATGACGTCAATAAAGATTTCCGTTTTTTAGGAATTTAAGTTCTACGACTATATATCGTACAACCCGCATCAAAAACCGTTCGCCCCAAGCCGCCGCCCCAAGCGTTCCATCGCCCCGCCAATCGGAGTACAATGACCCGCTTATCTGCACGACCGAATATCGCCAATCTCCTTTATGCCGCATACAACGAACAATGTACGCATAATTAAATATCGTGAATTCAAATAAAAAATCTACAGCGTTGGCTGCGCCTTGTCGTACTACTTGTACTGCCTGCAGCTTGCCGCCTTGTATCTTTCTTATTTGAATCCACAATAGTTGAGCGATAAACAACCGCTCCGCCCGCCCCGATCGCCCATTTCTTATCTCTCCGACACCCCTGCAATGAATACCCGCATCCATCTCTCCATCACCGCCCTGCTGCTGGCCGTTTACTGGTTTTTCATGTTCCACATCGCCCTGTATGCGCCTGCGGACATCGCCACCTTTATCTTTATCGAAGGCGGCACGGTCGAATCGGTTTCGCCTTATTTGTGGTTTGCACTGGCCGCGCTCTGCCTGTTCGGCCGTCTGAAAATGCCCACGCGGCTCGCCACCGCCGCTGCTGCCGTATTGCTCGGTCTGCGCGAAATGGATTTGCACAAATCCTTTTTCCAAGAAGCCGCTTTCCGCACCCACTTTTTACGCAGCAACTTCTATCTCAGCGACATCGTGCCGCTTTCGCACAAAATCATCGGCGGCCTGCTTGTCATCACGCTGGCCGTATTGGTGCTGTATCTGCTCAAAACCTTCGTCGCATCCTGGCGGCAAAAAGACAGCCCGCGCCTGATTCACTTCTATACCCTGCTGGCCGTTGCCCTACTGGCCGCCGCCAAAGTTGCCGACCGCGCCAATATGTATATGGAAGAATACTTCCACCGCCCGCTCGAAGCGCATACCAACCTCATCGTGCAGGCATTTGAAGAATCCGCAGAAATGGCCGCGCCTGTATTGCTCTGCACCGCCCTGATTTTCTACGGCTTTTTCAGACGGCCTAACAACTCAGCCAAGCAAAATAAAATGCTAAATATTATAAAAAAACAAAATTTAAAATCCAAAAAATAAAATAAACAGGATTTTTTGAAATAAAATTGCCAAAATTAATCAAAAAGCCTTGTTCCCCGCCCGCAAAGGCGTTACCCTATGCTCCTACCGAAAATAAGGACCAACCATGCAAAGCTACCAAACAGACGACATTAAAATCAAAGAAGTCAAAGAACTGCTGCCGCCCATCGCCCACCTTTACGAGCTGCCCATCAGCAACGGCGCGGCCGAGCTGGTACACAAAACCCGCCACGAAATCGCCGATTTGGTACACGGCCAAGACAAACGCCTGCTGGTCGTCATCGGCCCCTGCTCCATCCACGACCCGAAAGCTGCGCTGGAATACGCCGAGCGTCTGCTGCCCTTACGCAAAAAATACGAAAAAGAGCTGCTGATTGTGATGCGCGTGTATTTTGAAAAACCGCGCACCACCGTCGGCTGGAAAGGCCTGATTAACGACCCGCATCTCGACGGCTCGTTCGATATCAACTTCGGCCTGCGCCAAGCCCGCAAGCTGCTGCTGACCCTCAACGACATGGGCATGCCCGCATCCACCGAATTTCTCGACATGATTACGCCGCAATATTACGCCGACCTGATTTCCTGGGGCGCCATCGGCGCGCGCACCACCGAAAGCCAGGTGCACCGCGAGCTGGCCAGCGGCCTCTCCTGCCCCGTCGGCTTTAAAAACGGCACCGACGGCAACCTGAAAATCGCCATCGACGCCATCGGCGCGGCCAACCACCCGCACCACTTCCTATCCGTCACCAAAAGCGGCCACTCCGCCATCGTCCACACCAGCGGCAACCCCGACTGCCACGTTATCCTGCGCGGCGGCAAAGAGCCGAATTACAGCGCCGAACACGTCCAAGCCGCAGCCGCCCAGCTGACCCAAGCCGGCGTCACACCCAAGCTGATGGTCGATTGCAGCCACGCCAACAGCCGCAAAGACTACAAACGCCAAATGGAAGTCGCCGCCGACATCGCCGCCCAGCTGCGCCAAGGCGAAAACAACATCATGGGCGTGATGGTGGAAAGCCACCTGGTCGAAGGCCGCCAAGACAAGCCGGAAACCTACGGCCAAAGCATTACCGATGCCTGCATCGGCTGGGAGGCCACCGAAGAATTGCTGGCGCTGCTGGCCGAAGCCAACCGCACCCGCCTGTAAGGCTTTAGCTTATTCCAAACCATCAAAAAGGCCGTCTGAAAAATGGGCATTTTTCAGACGGCCTTTTTGACGAAATGTGCGAACACCTACCGTATTCCACAACATAAACTCAGGATAAGCAATTTAGTTAATCCTTTATATTTCAATTGGTTATACAGACAGAGAACACAGAGTGAAACAAGGCAGCAAGCCGCAGACAGTACAAATCGTACAGG
>NZ_BCWL01000253.1 GCF_001592185.1 Bergeriella denitrificans NBRC 102155 | reverse complement strand
CTGCGGCTTGCAGCCTTGTCTCAATCTAAATTGAAACGACTATAGCAACGTAGGGCGGGGTTGCTATCCCGCCCTACGAAACCAAACAAATTCCCCAATCCGATAAAAAAGCCGTCTGAAAAACAGCGTTTTTCAGACAGCTTTTACTCGATATATCCGATATTCGGATATTACGCCACGCTCGGCAGCTCGTGGAACGCATCGGGCAGATCGGCTTCGTCGGCAAATTCCACCCATTCGTAAGCGCTTTCATCGGCCAATACTGCACGCAGCAGGGCGTTGTTGATGGCGTGGCCGGATTTGTAGCCTTCAAATGCGCCGATAATCGGATGGCCGACGATATACAGATCGCCGATGGCATCGAGAATTTTGTGGCGCACAAATTCGTCGGGATAGCGCAGGCCTTCGGGATTTAATACATCCACATCGTCAATTACAATGGCGTTGTTCAGATTGCCGCCCAAGCCGAGGTTGTGAGCGCGCATCATTTCCACTTCCTGCATAAAGCCGAAGGTGCGGGCGCGGGCGATTTCGTCCACATACGACTGGCCTGCGAAATCGATTTCAAAAGTCGGCGCGCTGCGGTTGAATACAGGGTGGTCGAATTCAATGGTCAGAGTGACTTTGAAGCCTTCGTAAGGCGTGAATTTCACCCATTTGCCCGCTTCTTTAATTTCCACTTCTTTCAAAATCCGCAAAAACCGTTTGCGCGCGCCCTGATCGACGATGCCCGCATCTTGCAGCAGGTAGATAAAGGGCAGGCTGGAGCCGTCCATAATCGGGATTTCCGGCGCATTCAGCTCAATCAGCGCGTTATCCACACCGTAGGCCGACAGCGCCGACATGATGTGTTCGATGGTGCCGACGCGCACGCCGTTTTCGGTAACAATGGTCGAAGAAAGGCGCGTATCGTTAATCAGATACGGATTGAGCTTGATAATTTCGCCCTGCTCGCCTGGCAAATCGGTGCGGCGGAAGGCAATGCCGCTGTTTTCTGGTGCGGGGTGGAGCGTAAGCGCCACGCGTTCTCCCGAATGCAGGCCGACGCCGGTGACGCTGATGGATTTGGCAAGGGTACGTTGCAACATGGCAGCTTCCTTTTGCGGTGTCATGTAATAAACCGATGATACGATAAAAGCCAAAGGTTAATCCATTATTTTTCATAGTTTTTACTTATGATTTCGGTAGGCGGCGGAAAACCACAGGCCGTCTGAAAAATATGTGGGACTGATGTGGATAATATTCCCTTTATCCACAAATGCAACGGCAGGCGGTAAATATATCCGAAACCTTCCGCAGCCGCCCGGGCGGATTAAACGCCGGTATTTTTCAATCAAAACTATTTGATTTTAAAATAATTAAATAGTTTATCCACAGTCAAGCAGCCTGCTCATCAAAAATATCTTTTTAAATAATAGATTTTAAACTACATAAAAAGGCCATCCACAAGCTGCCCTACCACTTTGCCCGAAATATCGCGAATGGCCGCTAAACCTGCTTTTCTTTATTGAAATCAAATATTTTATACGTAACATCATGTAATTCTAGGTAGTAGTTTTATTTCACGCTACAATGCGGATAATGTCAATTTCCTTTCTGCTTACAAGGAGCATCCCATGAGCATTAAAGTTGCAATCAACGGCTTCGGCCGCATCGGCCGCTTGGCACTGCGCCAAATCGTGAAAACCGAAGGCATCGAAGTGGTGGCGGTAAACGATTTGACCCCTGCCGATATGCTGGTACACCTGTTCAAATACGATACCGCGCAAGGCCGCTTCCAAGGCACGGCCGAGCTGAAAGACGATGCCATCGTGGTCAACGGCAAAGAAATCAAAGTGTTTTCCAACCCCAACCCCGAAGAGCTGTCGTGGGGCGAGCTGGGCGTGGACGTGGTATTGGAATGCACCGGCTTCTTTACCAGCAATGAAAAATGCCAAGCCCACATCCGCGCCGGCGCGCGTAAAGTCGTGATTTCCGCACCGGGCGGCAACGATGTGAAAACGGTGGTATTCGGCGTAAACGAAGGCATTTTGGACGGCTCCGAAACCGTGATTTCCGCCGCTTCCTGCACCACCAACTGCCTGGCGCCGATGGCTGCCGTGCTGCAAAAAGAATTCGGCGTCGTTGAAGGCCTGATGACCACCATTCACGCCTACACCGGCGACCAAAACACTTTGGATGCGCCGCACCGCAAAGGCGACAAACGCCGCGCCCGTGCCGCCGCGCAAAACATCGTGCCCAACAGCACCGGCGCCGCCAAAGCCATCGGTTTGGTTATTCCCGAGCTGAACGGCAAACTCGACGGCTCCGCCCAGCGCGTACCCGTTGCCACCGGCTCGCTGACCGAATTGGTGTCCGTATTGGAAAAAACCGTGACCAAAGAAGAAATCAATGCCGCGATGAAAGCCGCTGCCAACGAGTCTTACGGTTATACCGAAGACGAAATCGTTTCTTCCGACGTCATCGGCATCGAATTCGGCTCACTGTTCGACGCCACCCAAACCCGCGTGATGACCGTAGGCGACAAGCAGCTGGTGAAAACCGTGGCTTGGTATGACAACGAAATGTCTTACACCTGCCAGCTGATCCGCACGCTGAAATTCTTCGCCGCCAAAATCTGATTGGATTTTTAAGGAATAAAAAGCCGTCTGAAAGTTGTAAATAACTTTCAGACGGCTTTTTTTGT
>NZ_BCWL01000252.1 GCF_001592185.1 Bergeriella denitrificans NBRC 102155 | reverse complement strand
GCCCTCTCCCACGGGAGAGAGGATAGACTACTGAATTTCAACGGTTTCTAAATTTCTCAACCGTTTCTCTTATCCCAAACGCACACAACTTAATCAAAAAAGCCGTCTGAAAATCTTATGATTTTTCAGACGGCTTTTTCTATATCAACCTTACTCCCCCTGCTCCGCTTTTTTCTTGCGCGGGCGGCGGCGGCGTTTGCGTTTCGGGCGTTCGCCGTCGGCGTATTGTTTTTGCGCCTGCTGCTGCGCGTTCAGGGTCATTTCGGTGCGGGTGTCTTCGTCGGCGTGTTGGAAATCGGTCCACCATTGCACCAAATCGGCATCGACTTCGCCGACTTGGCCGCGCAGCACCAAGAAATCGTAAGCGGCGCGGAAGCGGGATTGTGCCAGCAGGCGGTGCGGGCGGGCGCCTCGGGTGTTGCCGAACTGGGGTTGGAACTGCCAGATTTCGCGCATAGTGGCGGTAAAGCGTTGCGGCACGCCCCAGCCTTTTTCGACCCGTTCGCGCAGGGTGTTGACGGCTTCGGCCAGCGCGGGTACGGGTTTCTGACCCTGCTGCTGGTAGCGCTGCCAGTAGCGGTTGAGCTGCGGCCACAGGATGGCGGCCAAGACGAAGCCGACCGATACGGATTTATCGGCACGCAGGCGCTCATCGGTATTTTTCAGCGCCAGGGCGATGATGCGGTTTTCCGGCAAATCGGCGGTTTTGAGGGCGCTTAGAAGCGGGTGGATGTTATCGGAGATGCCCAGGCTGTTGAGGCGGCGCAGGCATTCGCGGGCGTGGCCGGAAAACAGCAGCTTCATGATTTCGTCAAACAGCCGCGCGACGGGCTCGTTTTTCAGACGGCCGGCATATTCGGCAATCGGCGCGGCGGTACGCGCTTCGACTTCAAAGCCGAGTTTGCCCGACAGGCGCACGGCACGCAGCACGCGCACGGGGTCTTCTTGATAGCGGGCTGCGGGGTCGCCGATCATCACCAGCTTTTTGGCGAGCACGTCGGCCGCACCCTGATGAAAATCGATGATTTCCTGGCGGACGGGGTCGTAATACAGCGCGTTGCAGGTGAAGTCGCGGCGCATAGCATCTTCTTCCATGCTGCCGTAGGTATTGTCTTTCATAATCCGGCCCTGCGCGTTTTGCAGGGCTTTGTCGCCGCCCCGGAAGGTGGTGACTTCAATGGTTTCGGGGCCGACCATCACGTGTACGATTTGGAAACGGCGGCCGATGATGCGGCTGCGGCGGAATATTTTGCGCACCTGCTCGGGCGTGGCATCGGTGGCCACATCGAAATCTTTGGGCTCGATGCCCAGCAGCAGGTCGCGCACCGCGCCGCCGACCACATAGGCTTGGAAGCCTTCGTTTTGCAGGCGGGAGACGACTTTTTCGGCGGCAAAGCTCAGCATATCGGCGCGGATGCCGTGCTGGGCGTAAGCCATGACGTTTTTTTGCACAGCCGCCTTGCGCGTTTTGCCCGGCATGACTTTGTGCAGCCATTTTTTCAACATACTTCTTATCTTCTTTCGCATACAGGCCGTCTGAAACTGCCGCACGGATGCGGAAAGGCAATCTTTGCGTAATATTCTGAATCTGCAAAACATTAGGCAAAGATTTCAGACTGCCTGCGGGTTGGATTTTCACGCCGCCCGGCTGATGCAGGCGGCAAACGCCCGCCATTATAACCGATAATCCCGCCTGCCCCGCAAAATCCGCAAGATGCCGCCGCTGCGGCAGCGCCCTTATCGGCTGCCCTGCCGCAAAATATCCGCTATAATGACAGGCTTAAGTCCAATCACGCGGAGTACGCCACCATGTACCACTACAAATCCGATGCCACCCAATTTTTAGATCAACTGATGGCCGAGCACCCGGAAATGGAAGCCGAGCGTCTGGCCAACCGCAACCTGCTGTGGGACGTTGCGCTCGACCCGCAGGAGCAGGCCGGTTTTGAAGCCGCCGCCGTCGCCAAAAAGCCTTATACCTATTACCAAGACTGACCCTGCCGCTCACCCGCTTCATACGCCATGACCACCACCGCCACCAACGTCCCGCCCGAGCTGCAAAGCTATCTCAACAGCATAGGCGAAACCGAGCATCCCGCCCTCGCCGCCCTGCGCGCGCGTACCGGCGGCCACCGTCTCGGCAAAATGGCCATCGCCCGCGAGCAGGCCGCACTACTGACCTGGCTGGCGCGTCTGCTGCGGGTGGAAAACTATCTGGAAGTCGGCGTGTTTACCGGATACAGCAGCACCGCGATGGCGCTGGCTCTGCCCGAACACGCCCGCATCACCGCCTGCGACATCAGCGTGACCTTTACCGACATCGCCCGCGAAAGCTGGCAGGCCGCAGGCGTTGAGCACAAAATCACGCTGCATCTACAGCCCGCGCTGCTCACGCTCAACGACTTAATCGCATCAGGTGCCGCAGGCAGCTACGATTTGGCGCTGATTGATGCCGACAAGCCGCCCACGCCGCACTATTTCGAGCGTTGCCTCACGCTGGTACGCAGCGGCGGCGTGATTGCCATCGACAACATCCTGCTCGGCGGCCGCGTGATGCAGCCCGCAGCCGCAGGCGCGCCGCCCAGCCTGAATATTCTGCAGGATTTCAACCGCAGCCTGCCGCACGATTCGCGCATTGTGCCGATTACCCTGCCGGTGGGCGACGGCCTGACCCTGTTACTCAAAAAATAA
>NZ_BCWL01000251.1 GCF_001592185.1 Bergeriella denitrificans NBRC 102155 | reverse complement strand
TCTGCGACTCACTGCCTTGTATCAGATCTGCGACTCACTGCCTTGTATCAGAATTTAATTTCTCCGACGACAGTTAAATCACCTTAGTTAAATAAACCGAAAGCCGTCTGAAAATCATCGATTTTCAGACGGCTTTTCACACCTTTCACGCTATCCCTTCGGCAAACTCAAGGCAAGCATCGCCACCCGCCGCGTCACCGCTTCAAAGCCAGCATCAACACGCCCGCCGTGACCAATCCCAAGCCTATCCATTCCTGCGCGCTCGGGCGCTCGTCCAGAAAGATGACCGCCATCAGCGCCACCAGCACCAAGCTGAATTTATCCACCGGCGCAACTTGCGAGGCGTTGCCCAGTTGCAGCGCTTTAAAATAAGCCAGCCACGAAGCGCCCGTGGCCAAGCCCGATAAAATCAGAAACGCCCAGTTGCGCCCCGTAAAGTCGCCCACGCCCTGCCATTTTCCCGTATAAGTGAGAAATAGGCACAAAGCCGCCACAATCACCAGCGTGCGGATAAACGTGGCAAAATCCGAATCAATGCCTTGTAAGCCGACTTTGGCAAAAATCGCCGTCAGCGCCGCAAAGCCGGCCGAAGCCATCGCCCAATAAAGCCAAGCATTTCCACCCATCTCTTTTCCTTTTCTCCATCCGCCCGCAGCAGGCCGCCGCCAAGCATTAAAACGCAGCAACGGCAGCACAAAAATCCGCTGCCCGCCGCCTGCAGAAGCCGCTATAATAACTGCGATGCCCGCGCGCATCCAGCCGCGGCCGACCGTTTATACCGGCATGCTTCCCATCAGGCAGCGAGCCGACAAGGAGGAATTATGAGCTTTAAAACCGATGCCGAAATCGCCCAATCTTCCACCATGCGCCCGATTGGCGAAATTGCCGCCAAGCTGGGGCTGAAAGCCGAAACTATCGAGCCTTACGGCCATTACAAAGCCAAAATTGATCCGGCGGCGGCGTTTAAGCTGCCGAAAAAACAAGGCCGTCTGATTTTGGTAACCGCCATCAACCCGACTCCGGCGGGCGAAGGTAAAACCACCGTCACCATCGGTTTGGCAGACGCCTTGCGCCATATCGGCAAAGATTCCGTCATCGCCTTGCGCGAGCCGTCGCTCGGCCCCGTGTTCGGCGTGAAAGGCGGTGCGGCGGGCGGCGGTTATTCGCAAGTGTTGCCGATGGAAGACATCAACCTGCACTTTACCGGCGACTTCCACGCCATCGGTGCGGCCAACAACCTTTTGGCGGCGATGCTCGACAACCACATCTACCAAGGCAATGAGTTGAATATCGACCCGAAACGCGTGTTGTGGCGCCGGGTGGTCGATATGAACGACCGCCAGCTGCGCAATATCATCGACGGCATGGGCAAAAGCGTGGACGGCGTGATGCGCGCCGACGGCTTCGATATTACCGTCGCTTCCGAAGTGATGGCCGTGTTCTGCCTCGCCAAAGACATTACCGATTTGAAAGAACGGTTGGGCAATATTCTGGTGGCCTACGCCAAAGACGGCAGCGCGGTTTACGCCCGCGATTTGAAAGCCCACGGCGCGATGGCGGCTTTGCTGAAAGATGCGCTTAAGCCCAACCTGGTCCAAACCATCGCCGGTACGCCCGCCTTCGTGCACGGCGGTCCGTTTGCCAACATCGCCCACGGCTGCAACTCCGTGATTGCCACCCGCTTGGCAAAACACTTGGGCGATTATGCGGTGACGGAAGCCGGTTTCGGCGCGGACTTGGGTGCGGAAAAATTCTGCGACATCAAATGCCGCTTGGCCGGATTGCAACCCGATGCCGCCGTGGTCGTCACCACCGTGCGCGCCTTGAAATACAACGGCGGCGTGGCGCGCGCCGATTTGGGAGAAGAGAATCTGGACGCGCTGGCCAAAGGTTTGCCTAATCTTTTGAAACACATTGAAAATCTGAAAACCGTGTTCGGCCTGCCCGTAGTCGTCGCGCTCAACCGCTTCGTTTCCGATACCGATGCCGAATTGGAACTGATTCAGACGGCCTGCGCCGAGCAGGGCGTAGAAGTATCGCTGGCCGAAGTGTGGGAAAAAGGCGGCGCGGGCGGCGCGGATTTGGCGCAAAAAGTCGTCAACGCCATCGAAACGCAGCCGAACCACTTCCAATTCTCTTACGACACCAACGACACGATTCCGAACAAAATCCGTGCCATCGCCCAAAAAATCTACGGCGCGGCCGATGTCGATTTCAGCACCGAAGCCTTGGCCGAAATCGCCGCGCTGGAAAAACTCGGCCTCGACAAACTGCCGGTGTGCATGGCGAAAACGCAATATTCACTAAGCGACAACGCCGCCCTGCTCGGCCGCCCCGAAGGCTTCCGAATCAATGTGCGCGGCATTACCGTCTCCAACGGCGCGGGCTTTATCGTGGCGCTGTGCGGCAACATGATGAAAATGCCCGGCCTGCCGAAAGTACCGGCGGCGGAGAAGATTGACGTGGATGAGAATGGTGTGATTCACGGGTTGTTCTAAAAGCGTGAAGTGGATGCCAGAGGCCGTCTGAAAGCACTGTAGGGAGGGGTTGCCACTCCGCCCTACGGCTGATGATTTAAGGCCTGTTCACCTGCTGCAAGATATTGCTCATCTCAAACCTGCGTTACCACGTGAAATCAATGCCAAAGGCCGTCTGAAACCGATTTGCCAGTTTCAGACGGCCTTTTTAAGCAAACCGATAACCTCATACAGCG
>NZ_BCWL01000250.1 GCF_001592185.1 Bergeriella denitrificans NBRC 102155 | reverse complement strand
CGACCTACTGCTGAAAATGTGGATTTTCAGACGGCCTTTTGGCATGGATACGGATTGGGCGCGGTAAGATGCTGCTTATCCCAAATGCGTGTTCACTATATAAGTAGCTCAGGCCGTCTGAAAAATGCGGCGTCGCGGATTAGGTCAAGTCCAGCACCACTTCTTCCTTCACTTCTTCCATCACCACATAGCTCCGGCTTTCCGACGCAGCAGGCAGGTGCAGCAGAATGTTGCCGAGCATATCGCGGTAGGCCGACATATCCGGCAGGCGCACTTTAATCAGATAATCGTATTCCCCCGATACCAGATGGCATTCCAAAATCTGCGGAATCCGCATCACTTCGCGGCGGAAGTCTTCAAAAATATTGCCCGATTTCGAGCGCAGCTTGATTTCCACAAACACCAGCAGGCTTTGCCCCAGCGCGTGCGGATTTAAACGCGCGTGGTAGCCGCAGATGAAGTTTTCCCGCTCCAGCCGGCGCACCCGCTCGGTGACCGGTGTGGTAGAAAGCCCGACTTTCTCCGCCAGCTCGGTCATCGGAATGCGCGCGTTTTGCTGGAGGATTTTGAGGATTTTCAGGTCGGTTTTATCCAGTTCTTTCATAGTGAAAAAATCTTATTTTTAAATCACAAACAGGATAATAATACAAAAAAAGCCAAAAATAAATTGAAAGCCTCTGTAGGAATTGCCTTAAACTGAGCAAATCAACTTCATCAGAACAACAACAGGGAGAAAGAAGATGAAAGTAGTGGTTATGGGCGCAGGCATCACCGGCATCACCACCGCATGGTATCTGCTGCAGGCCGGGCACGAGGTGACGGTAATCGACCGCTCGGAAGCCGCCGCAATGGAAACCAGCTTTGCCAACGCCGGCCAGCTTTCCTACGGCTATACCACGCCGTGGGCCGCGCCGGGCATTCCCGCCAAAGCCGCCAAATGGCTCTTCCGCGCGCATTCGCCCCTGATTTTAAAACCCGACGGCAGCCTGTTTCAGCTGCAATGGCTGCTGCAGATGTTGAAAAACTGCGACCCCGCCCGCTACCAAACCAATAAAGACCGCATGGTGCGGATTTCGGAATACAGCCGCGAGATGTTCCGCCGCTTCGAGGCCGAAACCGGGTTGGATTTTGAAGGCCGCAAAAAAGGCACGCTGCAGATTTTCCGTACGCAAAAAGAAGTGGACGCGGCGGAAAAAGACATCGAAATTCTGGCGCAATACGGCGTGCCTTACCGCCGCTTGAAACCCGAAGAATGCCTGGCCTACGAGCCTGCGCTGCATCACGCCGTGCACCGCATCGCCGGCGCGTTGCATCTGCCCAACGACGCCACAGGCGACTGCCACCTGTTTGCCCGCCGTCTGAAAACGCTCTGTGAAGCCAAAGGTGCGGTATTCCGCTTCAACTGCAGCATCAGCCGCATCGAGCACGAAGGCAGCCGCATCCGCGCGGTTTATGCCGGGGGAGAGCGCTTTGAAGCCGAACGCTTCGTCTGCGCCTTGGGCAGCTTCAGCCGCACCGTTTTGGCCGATTTGGGCCTGAACCTGCCGATTTACCCCGTCAAAGGCTATTCGCTGACCCTGCCCGTCACCGACAGCGCCGAAGCGCCGGTCTCGACCATTTTGGACGAAACCTATAAAGTCGCCATCACCCGCTTCAACGAGCGCATCCGCGTCGGCGGCATGGCCGAGCTTTCCGGCTACGCGCTCAAGCTGCCGCAAGCCCGCCGCGAAACGCTGGAGCTGGTGGTCAAGGATTTATACCCCCAAGGCGGCGATACCGCACGCGCCGAGTTCTGGAGCGGCCTGCGCCCGATGACGCCCGACAGCACGCCCATCATCGGCGCCACCCGCTTCGATAATCTCTTCCTGAATACCGGACACGGCACGCTGGGCTGGACCATGTCGCTCGGTTCCGCCAAAATCACCGCCGATCTAGTTTGCGGCATCGAGCCGGAAGTCCGCTGCGACGACCTTTCCATCGCCCGCTATACTTGATTTTCAGACGGCATAGCGGCCGTTTGCGGATGTTTTGGAAAAATTGGGGTAATAATCGACAAAAGCCGTCTGAAAAAGACGGCTTTTATTACATAGTTAACTGATTGTAATTCTCCTACAGGTAACGCAAAACGTAAATAATAGCCTTCACAAGAAGCAATTTTAATATGCTGTCCATTATCCGAAATCTCTGCGTACTCCGAAAAACTATCAACCCAATAACGCCCACATAGACCGCCTAAATGCAGTTCATCTTTACTTCTCACCCATGTGCGGATAAAGGACAGAGGTAAAATTTGCCCGAGGGTGAAATCAACCCTTTGCTCAACCACTTGACCGGTTAGGACATCAATTGGGTCGCCTCGGGTGGTTCTATCCGCAAATGAAATAAAGCGTGATAGGGCAGTGTTTTGGGGAAATGAGCAAATTGTGGTCATGAGTTGTTATTATTTATAACCTAATTCTTCTGCTCGTAGCACTAATAATTCTATAAATTCTATAGCTTGCTCAAAATCCTCCTTATTATCATCAAGGTAGGTTGTTGCTATTATCATTCGAAGGATTATTTCATCTATGGAGTCTAAATTAATTTTAAAATGCTCATCATGAAATTGCCAGGAATATAAACGTAATTGTTCTAAATCAATAGTTTGATCTAATGTGTCCCAATAATATTTAGACTTCGTATATATATTTTTTATGTTTGGATCTTTAATTAAATTAATATA
>NZ_BCWL01000249.1 GCF_001592185.1 Bergeriella denitrificans NBRC 102155 | reverse complement strand
AAGTGCCGCTTGCGGCTTCTTCTGCGGTCAGCGGATGGCGTGTGATTTCGTTGCCGTCTGAATCTTTCAATACAACGATGTCGCCTTCTTCTGCGCCGTCGAAGTTTACGGTCACGTCAGATTTGCCGTCGGTATCGGCATCTTTTTCCGCTTTATTGATAAAGCCGTCGTTATTGGCATCAGCTGTAATCACAACGCCGTTGTCTTCATCAAAGGTCGCGCTTGGGGCGTCGGTATCTGCTGAAGTTTCGGTAGAAGTTGCGGTACCGGCATCATTGGTGTTGGTCGCGGTAACGGTGGTACCGCCTTTGACTTCAGTGCCGGGAATGGTCACGACGCCTGTTTGCGGATCGATGGTTACGGGGTCATTCGGATTACCATCCACCCACTCACCGGTAGTCGGATCTTTGGTGAAGGTAACGGTTTGGGTAGTGCCGTTTTCGTCCGTATAAGTGACGGTTTGCGAGGTCGCATCAGTATCCGGCGTGATGGTGACCGAGCCGTCTTGATTTGCGGTAATCACCGGTGCATCAGGTGCGCTCGGTGCCGTTGCCGGGGTCGGAGTGGAAGTGTTACCTGAACCGTCGGTTGCGGTCACGGTAACGGTTTCGCCGTTGGTCAGCGGGGTATCCAAATCTACAGAGTAGTTGCCGTTTTCGTCGGCTGTAGTAGTTTGGGTGCTGCCGTCAGGCAGGTGTACAGTAACGGTAGAGCCCGGCTCGGCTGTACCGGATACGGTTTTGCCGTCTGAAGATACGGCTGCGGTCGGCGCATCGGGAGGCGTGGTATCAGCCGGCTGCGGAGCAGGTTGCGGCTCGGCAGGGGTGTTGTTATCGTTACCACCGCCGCCGCTTGCAGCCGCTGCGATACCGCCGGCCAGTGCGGCAATACCCAGCAACCACAGCGGGTTAAACGCCCACAATGCGCTGTTGATGATTTCGCCGCCCAATGCTTGGCCTGCGAATACTTCGTCTGCCAGCATGGTCACGGCATCGCTGACTTGACCACTTTCCGGTACATACGGATAGAAGTTGCCGTTTTCGTGTTGGCCGATCAGCAGGCTGTTACTGTCTTGCTCGTAGTAGCCTTCGATAACCATATCCGGCTCGGCAATGTCGCTGCCTTCGAATGCCAGGTGCAGGTCGTTGCCCACACGCTTGGTCATGATGTTTTCCGGGCCGAAGCCGGTGGCTTGATCGGTAAATTCGTAGTTGACATTAGGCTGCGCCTGAATGCGTACGACGTCATTGCCCGCTGTGTTGAATTCTACGGTTTCCAGCGTTTCTTTCGCGCTGTTGATTTTTAATGTAATGTTTTTAGACATAAAAACAGTCTCCGTTCAAAATTATTGCTGTGCGTACAGTTTGATTTCTACGCGGCGGTTAGGCTGGTTGCAAGCATTGATGGCTTCGCGGTTGCCCTTGTGCTTCTCGGCACAGCCGGTAACGACCGGTTGGGATTTACCCACGCTGCGTGCTTGAATCAGGTTGGCGGGTACGCCCAACTGAACCAGCATATTGCCTACTGTACGTGCACGCTCGGCAGACAATTTTTGGTTGTAAGCTACAGAACCCTGAGGATCGGTATGACCAACGATTTCGATGGCGCGGATGCGTACCGGATATTCGCGGATATCGCGTGCTACCGCTTGGATTTCCTGCAGGCCTTTAGGCAACACGTTGTTGGCGCTGAATTTGTCGAATTGGAACAGAGCGGAGGCATCCAGGGTGTAGGTACGCGGCTGGGTGCGGTCAACGCAGGTGTTCTTTTTCTCTACGCGCGGCAGGGTGTTGCTTTGGTATTTGCGGGTATTGATTTCGGCGCGTGCGGTTTCTTCGTCAACCGGCGTCACTACCGCTTGGCCGTTTTCGCCCACGCTGACACGGAAGTATGATACTTGCGCGTTAGGCAGCTGATAGAAGCTGCCTTGGTTTTCTTTACGCAGGTAATCATTGTCGGTACCGGTCAGGAAGGCGCCGATGCGTTGCGGCATGGCGCAAGTGGTCACTTGCGAGAAGCCGTTCGGCTGCAGCGAAGTCAGGTATTCGCCGTTGATGTTGATGTTGACCGCCTGTTTCTCCGGGCCGCTAGCGTCGCGGAAGAATACAAGCGCCGCATCGTTTTCCGCTACTTCGGATACGATTTTGTTGGATGTGAAATCGTGCCAATATTCGCGCGGTTGAGTCGCACAGCCTGTCAATGCAACAGCCAGCACACCGGCACTCAAAAATTTTAGTCGGGTTCTCATCTTTAATTTCCCTAACATAACGTGATGATAAAAAGCCCGGAATGCTGCATAAGCCGCATCCCCGACGACAAAATGCCTGAAGAGAAGCTATGCGGAAAAGCAAAATACCTGCCCGCAGCCCACTCCCCTTTTTTCAAGCATCGCGGGATTATAACATACCCCCCCCCGTGATATTCCATATAAATAAAAAAACACCTGTAAATCCTTAAATATCTCGACATCATCTCTGAACAATTTTAAAAAAATCAATGCCCTCCTTAGAAAATTTCAAATATGTTACTTTTATCCAAACAAAATATTTATCCTATTTTTACACTTTAATAACAGTATCGATACAACAACCCCGCTCTTTTTGACCTGAAAACCGGACAAATCTGCATATATTTAATGGGGCTGTCCTAGATAACTAGAACAAATCCTGCTTTACCAATTGTTTTAAAATGGAAATTTTAACTTTTATCTCACTGTGGTTAAAACGCCATTCGCACT
>NZ_BCWL01000248.1 GCF_001592185.1 Bergeriella denitrificans NBRC 102155 | reverse complement strand
CCATTCTTATTTTAAATGACTATAAAACATATACGGTTGGTGCTAACCTCGATCTGCGGTAGATGCAGAATATTTCCGATTGAATAATATATCAATTTTCCCAAAAAATATTTCAAAATGACGCTCTTTTAAATCCCGCAGACAACGTGCCGTATTAGTACAACGTTGTTCTGCCGTATAATGGTAGCGGAAGTGGATTAAAATAAGAAAGATACAAGGCAGCAAGCCGCAGACAGCACAAGTAATACGGTAAGGGGCAGCTAACGCTGTAGCTTTTTTATTTTAATTCACTATATGTTATTTTCAGACGGCTTTCATTATGAACAAAGAGCTTCTCGGCCTGATTTTTATCCCTGCGGGCATTCTCAGTATGTGCATGGCGGCGCTGTGGCAGATGTATGTGATGATGTCGGAAACTTATACGCTCAACCGCTATAAGGACAAGGCGCTGGCTTGGCGTGTGGCGGCGTTGTTTTTGAGCTTTAGTTTGGCGGTTTACTGGCTTTGCCCGAATGCGCGTAAAAAGGGAGTGGTGTTTTTGGTTTTGGGCGCGGGTGGGGCGGCGATGTTTGGCTTGGCTCGGTTGTGGTTGCCGTTTGCGGGGTAGATGCGGGGATTGGACATTTGATGCTTTTTACAAGTTGTCTGGAAAAAAAGAACAAGTAGTAGCCGTAGGACGGGCATCCTTGCCCGTCATTCATTCGCAGAATGAGATAAACCTTATTGAGCTATTTTCTTTGCTTTGCAGCAAAGCGACGGGCAAGGATGCCCGTCCTACGGCTGAGCGTAGTCGAAGTTTGCTTTAGGACTGAAAAGAGCTTTGACTACGTTCGGTCACCTGATGGATTTAAAAAACATCAGAAAATCTCAGCGACGTCATTAGCTTCGCAAGTCCACTTCGCTTCCCCTGCGCAGGCGGGAATCTACCTTAGCTATTCAGCAGCATATTGTTTTCAATTAAGTTTCCACACTTCACTACTGGATTCCTGCCTTCGCGGGGGAAGCGAAGCGGACTTGCGAAGCTAATGACGGCTGTGAGGGTAAGCTGTGCAATCAAAAAGCCGTCTGAACATCTCAAATTTTCAGACGGCTTTTTTTACTCCGCAGGGGTTATTTCAGCATATTTTTGATAATGCCCATAACGCTGCGGGAGATGGCGTTGGTGATTTGGCGGTTGATTTGGCTGCCGACGGCGTCGGCGACGTTGTAGCCTACGCCTTGGCCGGATTTTTTGCGGCCGCCGCTCAGGCCGCCTAGGAAGCCGTCGAGCAGGCCGGGTTCAGCTTTTTCGGTTTGGGCGGCTTTTTGGGCTTTGGCCTGTTCTTTGGCGGCGGCTTGGGCTTCTGCTTCGGCGGCTTTTTGGGCGTCGGCTTCGCTCAGGGCTTCAAAGGCGGAGTAGTTGTCGATCATGTCTTTGTAGGCGGGGTAAAGGTCGTCGCTTTGGAATTTGGCGTTGCGCTCTTCGGCGCTCAGTGGGGTGAGCTGTGATTGTGGGGGCAATACGTAGGCGCGTGCGACGGGGGCGGGCATGCCTTTTTCGTCCAAGAAGGAGACTAATGCTTCGCCTACGCCTAATTCGGCGATGGCTTCGGAGACGTTGATGTCGGGGTTGCTGCGGAAGGTGTCGGCGGCGGCGCGCACGGCTTTTTGGTCGCGCGGGGTGAAGGCGCGCAGGGCGTGTTGGACGCGGTTACCGAGCTGGCCTAAGATGGTGTCGGGCAGGTCGAGCGGGTTTTGGGTGACGAAATAGACGCCTACGCCTTTGGAGCGAATCAGGCGGACGACTTGTTCGACTTGTTCAACCAGTGCGGGGGCGGCGTTGTCGAACATGAGGTGGGCTTCGTCGAAGAACATGACGAATTTGGGTTTGTCCGGGTCGCCGACTTCGGGCAGGATTTCGAAGAGTTTGGCGAGCATCCAGAGCAGGAATGCGCTGTACATACGCGGGGAGCGCATGAGTTTTTCGGAGTTGAGAATGTTGATGACGCCTTTGCTGCTCTCGGTTTGCATCCAGTCTTCGAGGTTGAGGGCTGGCTCGCCGAAGAAGTGTTCGGCGCCTTCGTTTTCGAGGGTGAGCAGCTGGCGTTGGATGGCGCCGACGCTGGCGGCGGAGACGTTGCCGTATTGGGTGCGGTATTCGGCGGCGTTTTCGGAAACGTGGCGCAGCATGCTGCGCAGGTCTTTGAGGTCGAGAATGTGCCAGCCTTTGTCGTCGGCGACTTTGAATACGAGGTTGAGCAGACCTTCTTGGGTGTCGTTCAGGTTCATCAGGCGGGCGAGCAGCATGGGGCCCATTTCGGAGACGGTAACGCGCACGGGGATGCCGGTTTCGCCGAATACGTCCCAAAAGCGCACGGGAAAGGATTGCAGCCATGCTTCGCCCAGGCTGAATTCGGCGATGCGTTCGCCGACTTTGCCGCTGTTTGCGCCGGCTTGGGCGATACCGGACAGGTCGCCTTTGACGTCGGCCAGGAAGACGGGCACGCCTTGACTGCTGAAGGCTTCGGCCATGCGGCGCAGGGTGACGGTTTTGCCTGTGCCGGTGGCACCGGCAATCAGGCCGTGGCGGTTGGCCATTTTGCCTTGGATTTCAAGGGTGTCTGCGCCGCTGCGGGCGATGGGGAATGTGGTCATGGTGGTTTCCTTTTCCGTCCGTAAATGATATGACAGCGGATATTTTCTTATGAAATAGCGGCGGCGACAAGGGAAAAGACGGCGGGCAGTATAGTCGAAGAGTAATTT
>NZ_BCWL01000247.1 GCF_001592185.1 Bergeriella denitrificans NBRC 102155 | reverse complement strand
TCCCAAAGTCGGCGACATCCGCGCCGCCGCCCATTTGGGCAGCGATGCCGAACAGGAGTTGTTTATTTTTGCGCGGCTGACGGGTTTGGTTCCGGAAGATTTGGATATGTTGGATTTTGCCGATTACAAAGAAATCCAGCGTGTCTTTCGACTTATGCAGGAGCAGGAATAACAGACCGGCCGAAGTAATCGGCAGGCAGGAGACGATACAACGGCTTACTGCCGCCTGCGCCGATTTGGCATGGTGGTACGGTTGGCCGCCGGATGCGGTTGACAATCTGACTTTGGATGATTTTGAGGCATTCCAAAACGAAGCAACCCGCCAAATGAAGGCGGGTTTCAGGAAATTATAAGGTTTTTGGCTGAGCCAGCGCGGCAATGCCTGTAAGTGAAAAGCCTACGGCAAAAGCGATGACTGCGGTCAAAGGTGAGGCACATATAAGGGCAAATACGGCAATCAGCCCGCCTACCATAAGCGAAAGGACGGGCGCGGAAAAGTCAAACAGGTTATAGAGAACCCAGCCTGTTATTGCCAAGTTCAGTAAGATGAAGACAAACCAAGCCATAATTTCGGCTTGGCCGATAAAATCATCCTGCCCTTTTTTCAGATTTTGCCTCTTCACGACCAATCTCCTTTTTAACGCTTATATTTTGGTATCAGGTATTTGAAATGTCAAGTGAATTAGCTATCGGCGTGGTTATCGGCGCATCGGTCCGTGCCGGCTTTTCCACAGTGTTCGGCCGTGCCAAAAATACGGTTAAAGAGTTGGGCAGCGAAATCAATAATGTCCGTACCCAACAGGAAAGACTGGGCAGAAGCATAGCCAAAGGCGTGGCAACGGGACGCAGCGGTTTGGGTGTATTACGCGAGCGTTATGACCTGCTGGGCAGGGCTATCGGCAAAGCGGAAGCAGCACAAGGCCGCCTGAACCGCGCCATCAAAGCACAGGAAAACGCCAAACAACACCGCGCCAACCTCCGCTCGGAAATGGCGGAGGCGGCAGGCCATGCGGCAGTAATTTCCGCTCCGGTCATTGCATCGGTCAAAAAATTCATGGAACAGGAAAACGCATCGGCGGATTTGAAAATCGCCATGATGCGTCAAGACGGCAGCTTCGGTAAGTTTGAGGAAATCGACCGGCTGACCACCAAATGGGGCGCGGATTTGCCCGGCAACAAAACCGACTTTTCCAAAATGGCACTCGGACTGAAAAGCCAAGGTATTTCCGACGACACCATTATCAACGGCGGCGGTCTGGCTACCGCGCAATTAAATGTGGTTATGGATATTCCGATTGCCGACGGCAGCTTTTTTGCCAAAAACATGGAAGCGCACGGCATTAAGGAAAGCGAGCTGCTGAAATCTGCCGACCTGACCCAGCGTGCCTATTTCGCCGCCGGCCTGAAAAAAGAAGATATGTTCGAGGCCATGAAATATTACGCGGGCAAGGCCAATACGCTCGGTTATACGGGGCTGGAACATCAAAAGAAAATTTATGCCGTTGAGGGAATGGCCGCCACCAAAGGCATCGAAGGCTCCCAATTCGGTACGAATTTCAGCACCTTCTTGGGCAATCTGTCCAAAGGCGTTGCCAATATGGAATTTGCCGGGAAGGGGCGGAAAGGAGAACTGCGCCGCATAATGGAATCGGCGGGCGCAAAATTCGACTTTTTCAACGCCGACGGCTCCATCAAAGACCTGCGCGAAGTGACGGGGATTTTGGAATCCGAATTCGGCAAAATCAAAGCGAAATACGGCGATAAAGCCGTGATGGATATTTCCAACGCCATGTTCGGTTCGGAAGGCGGACGGGTGGCGGATATTCTGATTCAGGGCGGTCTCAAAGCCTTTGATGAAATGACGGCCAAAATGGACGCGCAAGCTTCGCTGTCCGACCGTATCAAAGTCAAAACCGGCACGCTGTCCGCCTCGCTGGAGGCATTGGGCGGTGCGGCGGAAAACGCCGCCGCCATTTTCGGCAGCGTTTTCGGTGCGGATATCAAGGCTGCTGCCCAAGCCTTGCAGGGGCTTGTGGAAAACCATTTGCAGCCGTTTTTGGAGAAAAATAAAGACTTCATCAAATGGGGTGTCGGCGTGGCGGCAGGCTTTTTTGCGGCCAAGCTCGGCATTCTGGGGCTGGCCTATGCCGGCAGTATGGTTCTAATGCCGTTTCGCGCTGTTTGGACCGCTGTGATGAAAGCCAACGCCGCATTCCGGTTGTTCCAACTGATGCGCTTGGGGAAAGTCGGCAGGCTGACAACGGCTTTACGGATGTTCGGCTTGTCGGCTAAAACGGCTGCCGGTATCAGCAAAGGGCTGGGCTCTGCGTGGCGTGTATTGTCCGGCGGTGCGGCACATATTGCCCGGTTTGCTGCTGCGGCAGGGCGTGTATTTGCCGGTGGTTTGGTACGCATGCTGTCCGTTTCTGCCCGTGCATTCTTGTCGTTCGGCGGTATGGTGGTGCGCTTTGTGCCGCTGGCAGCCAAGGCTTTGTTTTCTTTGGGCGCCGCGGTTGTACGGTTGGGCTTGATGATGCTGGCCAACCCGATTTTTCTTGCCTTGGGTCTTTTGGCCGGTGCGGCTTATCTGCTCTATACCAACTGGGATACGGTGGTGGCTTGGTCGAAAGCCTTGTGGCAGGGATTGGGTGATTGGTTCGGCGGATTGTGGACTACCGTCAGCACGGCTTTTCAGGCTGCTTGGAACAACATTACCGGCTTCTTCTCAAGCGGTATTGCCAATATTTCCGCAA
>NZ_BCWL01000246.1 GCF_001592185.1 Bergeriella denitrificans NBRC 102155 | reverse complement strand
GGGAGACTGATATTTTCAGGCATATCAACGAAGCGTCGGGCAAAAATGCCCGACCTACTGCTATAGTCGAAGCGTAATTCCTGCTACGACGCCGGCTCGCCTTGCATCAGAATTTACACTCCGACTATATATTTTTCAATGACTTGCCCCATCCCGAACGCACATTATCCACAAAAACAAAAAAGCCGTCTGAAAATCCCCATTTTCAGACGGCCTTACCCTACTCCGACAATAGACCCACCCTCAGGCAAACCAGCCGCGGATGCGCTCCAGCCCGCCGAAGCGGATGCAGGCATCGGCGTGCGCTTGAGCTTTGGGTTTGGCGCGGTAGGCCACGCCGATACCGGCCTGCTCGAGCATGGGAATGTCGTTTGCCCCGTCGCCCATCGCCAGCACCTGCTCCGGCTGCAAGCCCAGTTGCCCGCGGTATTGCACCAGCAAATCCGCTTTAGCCTGCGCATCGATGATGCGACCGCTCAAGCCGCCGGTCAGTTTGCCGTTTTCAATATCCAAGACATTGGCGTATTGGTATTCAAAGCCCAAACGCTGCTGCAGACGCTCGGTGAAGAAGGTAAATCCGCCCGACACCAGCATAAATTGCACGCCGTGTTGGCGGCATTCCGCCAGCAGAAATTCCGCACCGGGCGACAGGCGCAATACTTCGTCATACACTTTCTGCAATACGGCTTCGTCCAAACCTGCCAGCAGGGCGACGCGCTCACGCAGCGACTGCTCAAAGTCCAGCTCGCCGCGCATGGAGCGCTCGGTAATCTCGGCCACCTGCGCTTTCAGCCCCACACCTGCAGCAATTTCGTCCACGCATTCGATAGTAATCAGCGTGGAATCCATATCACTGACAATCAGCCCCAAATCGGCAAACGCCATATCGGGCAATACGGCACAATCGATTTCCTGCCCGAGCAAAGCCTGCTCCACCTCCTGAGGCAGGGCAAAACCTTCCGGCACAGGAAAGCGCAGGCTACCCGCGCCTGCCTGCGGCTGCGGCAAGTTCAAAGCCGCCAATACGCCCAAATCGCAGGCCGAAAAATCATGATGCTGCAAAACCAATACTTTCCGCATTCTCTACCCCGTATTCACTATGCCTGCGCCGCATCGGCAGCGGCGGTTTATTTGCTCAATACAAAAAATTCAATCAGCAGGTTTTTGAAAATAAAGCCGAACACGCCGAAGCCTAAGACAAAAAACAGCATAATCATGCCGAATTTACCGGCTTTGGATTCTTTGCCCAAGTTCCACACGATAAAACCCAAAAACACAATCAGCGCCGTCAGGCAGATTTTCAACGCCCAATCGGCAAATACCGCTTCATCCATTTCTTATCCTCATTGATTTTCAGACGGCATTAACCGGCAAGCCGTCTGAAATCCGGCAGTCAAACCGTTTTCAGACGGCCCTGCCTGCCGCCATCAGCCCAGAGCCTGCGCCAAATCGTCAATCAAATCGCCCGCGTATTCCAAACCCACCGACAGGCGCACCAAACCCGGGCGGATATCCGCCGCCAGCTTGTCTTCGGGCGACATCCGGCCGTGGGTGGTCGTCCACGGGTGGGTGATGGTCGAGCGCACGTCGCCCAGGTTGGCGGTGCGGGAAAACAGCGCCACGCGGTCAATCACTGCCCAAGCCTGCTCCTGATTTTCCACCTCGAAGCCGATAACGATGCCGCCGCCGTTTTGCTGGGATTGTACCAAATCCGCCTGCGGATGGTTGGGCAAGCCCGCATAATATACGGCTTTCACCTGCGGGCGGGTTTGCAGCCACTGCGCCACTTCCAGCGCGTTGGCAAACTGTTTTTCCATACGCACAGCCAACGTTTCCAAGCCGCTCAGCAGCGTCCACGCGTTAAACGGCGACATCGCCAGGCCGCAGGAATTGCAATACATGGCCACTTGGTTCATCAGCGCTTCCGAGCCGGAAAGCACGCCGCCCATCACGCGGCCGTGGCCGTCAATGGCTTTGGTGGCCGACTGCACCGAAATATCCGCGCCCAGCGCCAGCGGCTGCTGGCCTGCGGGCGACATCAGGCTGTTGTCCACCACCAGCAGCGCGCCCGCTTCGTGCGCCAGCTCGGCCAGCGCGCGCAAATCGGCCACTTCGCCCAAGGGGTTGGACGGGGTTTCCAAAAACAGCAGCTTGGTGTTTTCGCGGATGGCGGCGCGCCATTCGGCCAAATCCGTTTGCGACACCAGGCTGACGCCGATGCCGAATTTCGTCACCACGCCGTTGATAAAACCGGCGGTTGTGCCGAACAGGTTGCGGCTCGACACCACATGGTCACCGGCCTGCAAAAAGGTGAAAAACGCGGCCTGAATGGCCGACATACCGGTCGATGTTGCCACCGAACGCTCCGCCCCTTCCAAAGCCGACACGCGCTGCTCAAAGGCGGCAATCGTGGGATTGGCCGTGCGCGTATAGGTGTAGCCTTTGACTTTTTTGGCAAACAGGGCTTCTGCGTGCGCCGCGTCTTCCCACATAAAGCTGCTGGTCAGAAACAGCGCCTGATTGTGTTCGAGATATTCGGTTTGCGATTTGCCGCCGCGTATGGCAAGCGTTTGCGGATGGAGTTTTTGGGTCATGTTGTGCTTCCCTTGTGGCAGGCCGCTGAAATCACCGCGTAATATCCGGAGCGCCCTGCCGCCGTTGTCGGTTAAATTGTTAACATTTTGCGCTTATTTCTGCCGTCTTTCAAGTTTGCCGTCTGAAAAAGCGGGATTTTCAGACGGCTTTTGTTTCATCTCCA
>NZ_BCWL01000245.1 GCF_001592185.1 Bergeriella denitrificans NBRC 102155 | reverse complement strand
ACCATCCTCCAAGGCTAAATACTCATCATCGACCGATAGTGAACCAGTACCGTGAGGGAAAGGCGAAAAGAACCCCGGGAGGGGAGTGAAATAGAACCTGAAACCTGATGCATACAAACAGTGGGAGCACCTTTGCGGTGTGACTGCGTACCTTTTGTATAATGGGTCAACGACTTACATTCAGTAGCGAGCTTAACCGGATAGGGGAGGCGTAGGGAAACCGAGTCTTAATAGGGCGACTAGTTGCTGGGTGTAGACCCGAAACCGAGTGATCTATCCATGGCCAGGATGAAGGTGCGGTAACACGCACTGGAGGTCCGAACCCACGCATGTTGCAAAATGCGGGGATGAGCTGTGGATAGGGGTGAAAGGCTAAACAAACTCGGAGATAGCTGGTTCTCCCCGAAAACTATTTAGGTAGTGCCTCGAGTAAGAGACTGATGGGGGTAAAGCACTGTTATGGCTAGGGGGTTATTGCAACTTACCAACCCATGGCAAACTAAGAATACCATCAAGTTGTTCCTCGGGAGACAGACAGCGGGTGCTAACGTCCGTTGTCGAGAGGGAAACAACCCAGACCGCCAGCTAAGGTCCCAAATGACAGATTAAGTGGTAAACGAAGTGGGAAGGCCCAGACAGCCAGGATGTTGGCTTAGAAGCAGCCATCATTTAAAGAAAGCGTAATAGCTCACTGGTCGAGTCGTCCTGCGCGGAAGATGTAACGGGGCTCAAATCTGTAACCGAAGCTGCGGATACGTGTTTACACGTATGGTAGGGGAGCGTTCTGTAGGCCGATGAAGGTGTGTTGTAAAGCATGCTGGAGGTATCAGAAGTGCGAATGTTGACATGAGTAGCGATAAAGCGGGTGAAAAGCCCGCTCGCCGAAAGCCCAAGGTTTCCTACGCAACGTTCATCGGCGTAGGGTGAGTCGGCCCCTAAGGCGAGGCAGAAATGCGTAGTCGATGGGAAACAGGTTAATATTCCTGTACTTTGATTCAATGCGATGTGGGGACGGAGAAGGTTAGGTTAGCAAACTGTTGGAATAGTTTGTTCAAGCCGGTAGGTGGAAGACTTAGGCAAATCCGGGTCTTCATAACACCGAGAAGTGATAACGAGTGTCTAAGGACACGAAGTAACCGATACCACGCTTCCAGGAAAAGCCACTAAGCTTCAGTTGAATCAGAACCGTACCGCAAACCGACACAGGTGGGCAGGATGAGAATTCTAAGGCGCTTGAGAGAACTCGGGAGAAGGAACTCGGCAAATTGATACCGTAACTTCGGGAGAAGGTATGCCCTTCGATGTTAAGCCCTTGCGGTGTAAGCATTGGAGGGTCGCAGAGAATCGGTGGCTGCGACTGTTTATTAAAAACACAGCACTCTGCTAACACGAAAGTGGACGTATAGGGTGTGACGCCTGCCCGGTGCTGGAAGGTTAATTGAAGATGTGAGAGCATCGGATCGAAGCCCCAGTAAACGGCGGCCGTAACTATAACGGTCCTAAGGTAGCGAAATTCCTTGTCGGGTAAGTTCCGACCCGCACGAATGGCGTAACGATGGCCACACTGTCTCCTCCCGAGACTCAGCGAAGTTGAAGTGGTTGTGAAGATGCAATCTACCCGCTGCTAGACGGAAAGACCCCGTGAACCTTTACTGTAGCTTTGCATTGGACTTTGAAGTCACTTGTGTAGGATAGGTGGGAGGCTTAGAAGCAGAGACGCCAGTCTCTGTGGAGCCGTCCTTGAAATACCACCCTGGTGTCTTTGAGGTTCTAACCCAGGTCCGTAATCCGGATCGGGGACCGTGCATGGTAGGCAGTTTGACTGGGGCGGTCTCCTCCCAAAGAGTAACGGAGGAGTTCGAAGGTTACCTAGGTCCGGTCGGAAATCGGACTGATAGTGCAATGGCAAAAGGTAGCTTAACTGCGAGACCGACAAGTCGAGCAGGTGCGAAAGCAGGACATAGTGATCCGGTGGTTCTGAATGGAAGGGCCATCGCTCAACGGATAAAAGGTACTCCGGGGATAACAGGCTGATTCCGCCCAAGAGTTCATATCGACGGCGGAGTTTGGCACCTCGATGTCGGCTCATCACATCCTGGGGCTGTAGTCGGTCCCAAGGGTATGGCTGTTCGCCATTTAAAGTGGTACGTGAGCTGGGTTTAAAACGTCGTGAGACAGTTTGGTCCCTATCTGCAGTGGGCGTTGGAAGTTTGACGGGGGCTGCTCCTAGTACGAGAGGACCGGAGTGGACGAACCTCTGGTGTACCGGTTGTGACGCCAGTCGCATCGCCGGGTAGCTAAGTTCGGAAGAGATAAGCGCTGAAAGCATCTAAGCGCGAAACTCGCCTGAAGATGAGACTTCCCTGAGGGTATAACCCTCCTAAAGAGTCGTTCGAGACCAGGACGTTGATAGGTCGGGTGTGGAAGCGCGGTAACGCGTGAAGCTAACCGATACTAATTGCTCGTGAGGCTTGACTCTATCATTTGAAGAACTTCAAAGATAAAAGCTTACTGAAAGCGATACATACATTACCCAACGGTTGATTAAAGAATAAATAAGTGCAGAAAACCTGCATAACGGCTTACCGATTTGTACAGTTTAAGTTTGGCGGCCATAGCGAGTTGGTCCCACGCCTTCCCATCCCGAACAGGACCGTGAAACGACTCAGCGCCGATGATAGTGTGGTTCTTCCATGCGAAAGTAGGTCACTGCCAAACACCCATTCTAAGCCCCTGACGACAATGTCAGGGGCTTTTACTTT
>NZ_BCWL01000244.1 GCF_001592185.1 Bergeriella denitrificans NBRC 102155 | reverse complement strand
CACCCGCGTGGGCGACTTGCGCGCGGTGGCGAACATTGAAAACGAAGCCGAGCAAGGCTTGGCGATTATCGCCCGCGTAACCGGCTTAGTACCCGAAGATTTGGATTTGCTGGATTTGGAGGACTTGCAGGCACTGCAAAACTGCTTTCCCGGCCAAAAGGCGTAATACGGAAAGGCTGAGCCGCGCAGAGGCCGACAAACGGATTCTCGCGGCTGCTGCCGATATCGCGTGGTGGTTCGGCTGGAGCGTACAGGATGTGTACGCGCTGCCGTTGGACGAATTTGAAGACTGGCAGAAAGAAGCAACCCGCCAGATTAAGGCGGGTTATGCGAGAGGGGTTTGACTTATTTGCCGGTAACGGCGAGGTAAAGACCGTAAAACAACCCAACGATGCCACCAAGAATATAGGCACCCAACAAAAAAGCTGCAGCAGCCAATAAGAACACAATAATCAGAGCCATACCGATTACCCAGTTAAGAATATTTCCGTTAAGAGTACATCATGTCTGCCGAATTAGCAATAGTCATCAAGGCTTCCGCCGTGGTTGGTGCCGCCCAGAGCGCGCTGGCCGCACTGGGCGGTTCGACACGCGCGCTGACTCAAAGTATCCGGCAGGCGGAGACCGCTACCGCCCAACTGAAACGCAGGCTGGAAAATCCTGCCGCCGGTGCGCAGGTGGACAGGCTGAAACGTTCTTACGACGGTTTGAACCGGACGCTGAACTCGTTGAAAGGCACCCAAAGCCGACTGGAAAAACTAACAGCCAAACAACAGGGTCTGAAAGAGACGCGGGCAAACATACTCAGCGGTTGGCATTCTGCCGTCGGTGCGGCTTCGGCCATGATTATGCCGGTAAAACTGGCTATTGACTTCGAATCGGCAATGGCCGATGTGAAAAAAGTCGTCAATTTCGACACCCCGCAGCAGTTTCAGGAAATGGAGCGGGATATTCTGAAGCTGACCCGTAGCATTCCGATGACCGGAGAGGAGTTGGCGGCCATTGTTGCGGCGGGCGGACAAAGCGGCGTTGCCCGCGAGAACCTGATCGGCTTTGCTTCGGATGCCGCCAAAATGGGCGTGGCGTTCGATATGGCGGCGGGGCAGGCGGGCGAGGCAATGGCCACGCTGTCGAATGTGTTGCAGATTCCGATTCCGAAAATCGGCGTTTTGGGCGATGCCATCAACCATTTGTCGGACAACGCCAACTCCAATGCTGCCGACATCGTCAACGTACTGACCCGTGTGGGCAGCGATATCAAACAGCTCGGTCTGACTGAGAATCAGGGCGCGGCTCTGGGCAGTACCTTTCTGAGTATGGGTAAGGCACCCGAGCTGGCCGCGCAGGCCATCAAGGGTATGGTGACCTCACTTTCAATATTGAAGGCGGGCGGCGGCAAAAAAGAGCTGGCCGAACTGGGGCTGACCACCGAAAGTTTCGCCAAGGCCATGAATGAAGACGCACAGGGTGCGATTCAGGATTTGATGAGGCGGCTCAAGCAGCTGCCCAAAGACGCGCAATATCCGCTGCTCTTGAAAATGTTCGGCAAAAACTATGCCGACGACGTGTTGCTGCTGGCCAACAATACCGAAGAATACAACCGCCAGCTCGACCTGCTGACGGAGAAAGATGCCGACGGCAACCTGAAATACATCGGCTCGATGGGGCGGGAGTTCGACAACCGTTCCGCAACTACCGCCAACCAACTGCAGCTGCTTAAAAGCAGCGTGGCCGAGTTGGGAATCGACATCGGCAAAGTGTTGCTGCCGCCTTTGAATGAATTGGTGCAGTCGGTACGACCGTTGATTACCGGGTTGACCGATTGGCTGCGTGCCAATCCGCAAGTGGCGAAAGGTCTGATTAAAGTTGCTTTGGCCGTTGCGTCGTTTGTGGCCGGTTCGTTTTTTGCTCGGCTTGCTTTAAATCTTTTTCAATCTAACTTAATCGTTTTTTCCTTACGTGCGCTCAAACTCCGTTCCGCATTGTTTCAGGGCAAGGCCGCTTTCCAAGTATTCCGTGCGGGCGCATTGCTGGGTAACGGTGCTTTGCTGCGCCAGCGCAATTTGGCCGGTACAACTTACCGCGCCTTTGCCCGTCTCGCACGCGGCTACCGTAATACCAACAACGCGCTCAAAGCATATTTGGCCAATACCGCCAAGCGCGGTGCTCAGGCAGTTATGGGCTTCCGCTTTGCCAAAATCCGTCTGCCGAAATTCCGCTTACCCAAGCTGTCGTTTGCCTCCGCACTAAGCGGCGGCGCAGGCGTATTGAAAAACTTAAGCAGCCTGATTCTGCGCGGTTTGCTATCCCCCCTAAAGCTGCTTGCCGGAGCCTTCCGTGCGGTTGCCGTGGCGATGCGGCTGCTGGCATTCAATCCGTTCGGGCTGTTGATTGCCGCCCTTATGTTGGCTGCGGTTGCGGTCTATACCTACTGGGAGCCGATTAAGGCGTTTTTTGCCGGCTTCTGGCAGGGTTTGAAGCAGGGGCTGGCTCCGTTGATGCCGCTGTTTGAGGGCTTTATGCGGCTGATGGCTCAGGTCGGCTCTGCCGTTATGGATGGACTGGGCGGCGTATGGGCATTTATCCAACCGCTGGTGCAGCCGATTATCGACTGGTTCTCCGATTTCTTTGCCGTCAGCTCGGAGGCGGAAACCAAAGCCGCAAGTTTCGGCGAGGCTTTGGGCTTGTGGGTCGGCGGTGCCATCAGCGGCTTGGTCGGTCTCGTTTCTACCGCTTGGAACAACATTACCGGCTTCTTCTCAAGCGGTATTGCCAATATTTCCGCGA
>NZ_BCWL01000243.1 GCF_001592185.1 Bergeriella denitrificans NBRC 102155 | reverse complement strand
CTCTCCGACTATATATTCAGACGGCAGCAAGAAAAACGCTTGCCTGCCCCGCCCCGCGCGGTTTATGCTTATGCACACAGCCCCGCCGCCGCCGCAAAAATGCGCGCAAACACACACAAAAGGTAAAATAAATTGGAAGGATTACAACAACTTATAGAAATGTTGGTCGCTTTTGCCCAATGGCTGTTGAAATTACTCGACTTTTTGTTTTAAACTAAGCCCATACATTATTTTCTTTGCCCGATTTGATTGTCATGCAAAACATCATCCGACCAGCCGCTTACTATTATTGGTACCACACAAACGTGCGGTACTCTTTTGCGCTTGTCTGAACGATGTCTTGCCATCACTGACCGAGCAACGCAAACCGGGCCGCCACATATCAGGCGGCCTTTTTTGTATCCGTATATTCCGCAGCCGTCTGAAAATCCTGCCCCAAGCCAACGATTTTTTTTAAGGACTGCTGCCATGAATACCGCCACCCAAACCCGCATCACCCCGTCTGCCCAAACCGCCCCGCTGCACCGCTGCCGCCTGATTACCGACGGCAACGCCCACCGCCCCGATTTGTGCGACGGCAGCCTGCCCGCCGCGCAATCCCTGCTGGTCAGCGAAGCGCTGCTGCCGCAAATCCGCACCGTCGCCGCTCTGATCGCCGCCGAGCGCCACCGCGCCGACAGCCGCAGCCCGAGCGTGTTTACCGAAGAAGCCGACTTCTTCGCCGCCCGCATTCTGGTATTAGGCGTGCGCCGCTTCCATCTCGACATCACGCTGCTGCCCATGCTGAAAACCGCCAACCGCCGCGCCCAAGCATTCGCCCGCGCCCGCAAGCTGCCCTTCACTCCCGCCGAAATGCACATGAGCCTGCACGCCGGCCGCCCCGCCAACCTCCTGATTATCGAAACCGAACACGAAATGCCCGAATGCGGCGGCATCGTCGCCAACAGCATCGCATTCGCCGCCAAGCTGCCGACGCTGCCCCTGTAAATGCCGTCTGAAAATCGCGGATAAAAACCCGCAAAACGCTTGATAAATTCCGAATTGCCGCTATATTACGCTCATGGCTTCCCGCATTGTGCGGCAAGCACGCCGAAAACCCCGGCAGATGTCCACACCACTTGATACAAGGGAAAAACCATGAAAAAAATGATGGCTCTGGCCGCCCTGTCCGCATTCGCGCTGGCTGCCTGCAAAGACAACACCCAAGCGCAGCTCGAAGCCCAACAAAAACAAATCGAAGCCCTGCAGCAGCAGCTCCAGCAAACCCAAGCCACGCAAGAAGACAACACCGTTTACGCCCTGGCCGCCAGCGCCGTGCAGGAAACCATTCCCGCAGAAGCCCTGGCCAACAACGGCAACGGCGAGCCGGTGACCGGTACCGACGGCCAGCAATACATCTATGATCAATCCACCGGCTCCTGGCTGCTGCAAAGCCTGGTCGGTGCCGCCGCCGGCGCTAAACAGCAAAAGGCCGTCTGAAATCCATTTTCAGACGGCCTGTTTCGCACACTTTGCCGCACATCCTGTCTGCAACACCGCAGATTGACCGGCAGACATACCGATATATAGTCGGTGAAATTCAATTCTGCTACAAGGCGAGCCAACGCCGTAGCAGGATTTAAGTTCGACGACTATATTTTCAGACGGCCTGCTTTCCCTTACAATGCCCGCCGTCTGAACCGACCTGTTGAAAAAGGATTTCTCATGAGCCAACACCACAAACTGATTATCTTAGGCTCCGGCCCGGCCGGTTATACCGCCGCCGTCTATGCCGCGCGCGCCAACCTCAATCCCGTCATCATCACCGGCATCCAGCAGGGCGGCCAACTGATGACCACCACCGAAGTGGACAACTGGCCCGCCGATGCCGAAGGCGTACAAGGCCCCGAGCTGATGGCGCGCTTTATGGCGCACGCCGAGCGTTTCGGCACAGAAATGATTTTCGACCAAATCCACACCGCCGAGCTGCAACAGCGCCCGTTCAAACTCATCGGCGATATGGGCGAATACACCTGCGACGCGCTGATTATCGCCACCGGCGCATCCGCCAAATACCTGGGCTTGCCGAGCGAAGAAACCTTTGCCGGCAAAGGCGTGTCCGCCTGCGCCACCTGCGACGGCTTTTTCTATAAAAACCAAGATGTCGCCGTGGTCGGTGGCGGCAATACCGCCGTGGAAGAAGCGCTGTATCTGGCCAACATCGCCAACACCGTTACCCTGATCCACCGCCGCGACAGCTTCCGTGCCGAAAAAATCATGGTCGACAAGCTGATGAAGCACGTGGAAGAAGGCAAAATCATTCTGAAACTGAACGCCTCCGTCGATGAAATCCTCGGCGACGACAGCGGCGTCAACGGCGCGCGCCTGAAAAACAACGACGGCAGCACCGAAGACATCCGCGTCAACGGCGTGTTCATCGCCATCGGCCACAAACCCAACACCGATATCTTCAAAGGCCAACTCGATATGGACGCCACCGGCTACCTGCAAACCAAAGGCGGCACGGGCGACAACGTCGGCCTCACCAATATCGAAGGCGTGTGGGCAGCCGGCGACGTCAAAGACCACACCTACCGCCAGGCCATCACCAGTGCCGCGTCCGGCTGCCAAGCCGCTCTGGATGCCGAACGCTGGCTGGACAGCCAGGCCTGATTGTTTCGGGTATCACACAAAGCCGTCTGAAAACTGCTATTTTCAGACGGCTTTTTATGGTACAGCGTTGCTTAACCACATATAGTCGGAGAGTAAATTCTGAGACAAGGCGAGCCATCACCGTAGCAGGAATTACACTTCGACTAT
>NZ_BCWL01000242.1 GCF_001592185.1 Bergeriella denitrificans NBRC 102155 | reverse complement strand
GTTTTCCGCCATTATACAACACCCGCCGCCCCGCCTTTTCAACACTTACGCCACACTGCCCGTAAATATCCCCCGCCAAACTTGACTGCCGCCCCGGCCGGCATTAGCATCGGTGCGACCAAAATTTACCCTATATTATTGATAATTATTCATTTCAACTACATCATGGCAAAATTCAAGACCATCGCATACGCCCTTTCCGGCCTTTCCCTACTGCCGGCCGCCCTCGCGCAGGCCGCGCCGCCATCGCCATCGCAAGTCGGCATGGCCATGATGCGCCTGAACGCATCGCTGCTGGACCAGGCCAAATCCCAAGCATTCGGCTCGGGCAGCCTGTGGGCTTCCCTGAGCAGAGACTTCCGCATGCACGAAGTCAACCCGGAAATCGTGCGCCGCCACGAAAGCCGCTTTGCCGCCAACGGCGCGTATTTCGACCGCACCATCAACCGCAGCAAACCCTATATGCACCATATTGCCACCGAAGTCAAAAAGCGCAATATGCCCGCAGAAATCGCCCTGCTGCCCTTTATCGAAAGCGCATTCGTGACCAAAGCCCGCTCGCATGTCGGCGCGTCCGGCCTGTGGCAGTTTATGCCCGCCACCGGCCGCCAATACGGCTTGGAACGCACCGCATTATATGACGGCCGCCACGACGTCTATGCCGCCACCGATGCCGCGCTCAACTATCTGGAATACCTCCACGGCCTCTTCGGTGATTGGTCTTTGGCCTTGGCCGCCTACAACTGGGGCGAAGGCAACGTCGGCCGCGCCGTCAACCGCGCCCGCGCGCAAGGCTTGGAGCCGACCTACGAAAACCTGCGTATGCCGAACGAAACCCGCAACTATGTGCCCAAGCTCTTGGCCGTGCGCAACATCGTTGCCAATCCGCAGGCTTTCGGCATGAATGTCAGCGAAATCAGCAACCGCCCCTATTTCAAAGCCCTGAACCTCGACAAACCGATGGATCAGAGCGCCATCACGCGTCTGGCCGGCATCAGCGAAAGCGAATTTCTCGCTCTCAACCCCGCCTTTAACGCCCCCGTATTTATCCCCAAAGGCAACCGCAAACTGCTGCTGCCTGCCGAGTCTGTCAGCAGATTTGAGAAAAACTACCGCAATGCCGAGCCGGACACCCTGCTCTCCTGGGATATCTACACCCCGTACAGCAACACCAGCCTGAACAGCATCGCCGCCGAAACCGGCATGAGCGTTGCCGAAATCAAACGCCTCAACGGCATGAGCGGCAACACCCTATCGGCCGGCCGCAGTATTCTCGTTAATAAATCCGGCAACCAATACGCCGGCAGCCGCAACGACATCAACTTTATCGATACCGCGCCCGCAGCCTACGCCGATACACCCGTTATCGCCGCAGCGACCGCCCCGGCCGCACAGCCTGTCGTCATAGCCGCAGCCGAACCCGTATTACCCAAAGCTGCCGCGCCTATCGACTTTGCCGCCCAAACCGGCCATAACATCACACCGGCTGCCAATACACCGGTTAGCGGGCAAACCATCGCAGCCGTCACCGAAATCCGCACGGACACAAGCCCGACGGCCAAAGCACTGCCGACCGTTATTGAAATCACCCCGCTGCCCGCTGCCGAGCCCACCGTTGCCATCAGCGAACCACTCCCCCTGCCGACACAAGGCGGCATGAGCAGCGACAACGACGGCCTGATGCAACTGGTTGATACCCAAGCAGCCGCCGAAAGCGTCCGCACCGCCATCGCCCAAGCAGAAGCCCGCGATGCCGCAGCCGCACGCAACCGCGCCGAAACCCGCGCCCGCCAGCAACAGCGCACCGAAGCCCGCCTGGCACGCACATCCGCGCCCGCAGCCGTGCCCGCCGGCATGCACCGCGTCGGCGAAGGCGATACCCTCTTCAACGTCGCCCAACGCTACAACCTGAGCGTCGCCGACCTAATTACCGCCAACAACATCAAAGGCAGCAACATCCGCACCGGCCAGCTGCTGCGCGTTACCGCCGCCAAACAGCCCGCCGACAATGTCCGCAACGTCTCCTACACCGTGCGCAAAGGCGATACCCTCAACACCATCGCCAGCCGTTTCAACGTCGATGTCAACGACATCCGCCGCTGGAACCAAAACACCCGCACCGTCACCCCCGGCCAGCGCCTGAAGCTGATGGGAAGCTGAAAAAAAAACCGCCCGATATGGGCGGTTTTTCTATTTCAGACGGCCTGCAAGGCCGTCTGAAAATGATGTTCCAATCGATTTATTACCCCAAAAATGACCCCTTAAACAGCAATAATATAGAGAACTCTAGGTCATTCCAGACAACAAAAAACCGCTAAACATTTAAAAATTTAGCGGTTTGATTATTCCGAAAAACTCCGGAAACAGTGTTTGGTGGAGGCGGGGGGAATTGAACCCCCGTCCGAAAGCCCTCTACAAAGCGTTCTACATACTTAGTTGTGTCTATTTAAAATCTTATTTTCCGCGTGCCGACCAACAGGCCTTTGGAAAACCAGTTACCTTAAATCTCATTTCCTGCCAAGTAACCCGACAGAAAACCAGTCAATGTAAAATGACGTTGCGGTAGCCTAAGCTACACAGCCCATTGACCAACTGCTGCAACGGCAGGCCTTAAGCGGCCAGTGCGTAAGTTTCGTCGTTTGCGACTATTTAGATTCAGTGTTTTACGGGAATCTGAGACCCCGGTATGCCCGCATCTGCTTCGCAACCCCCGTCGAAACCAAGATCGCCCCCAGATAGGAAAGTATGATTATACGCATGTTTGAGCGGTTTGCAAATCGGCTTGTAGATAAAGCAGTATCAGTCTTGTTCAGCAACTA
>NZ_BCWL01000241.1 GCF_001592185.1 Bergeriella denitrificans NBRC 102155 | reverse complement strand
AAGTTCTACGACTATAGCTGCCCCGATACGCTACGGTTGTAATTGTTTTACAATCAAAATATACTTAAACCGGTTATTTAATTTCTTACGCCGTTTTCAGACGGCCTGCATACGCTTCACCGACACGGCTTCCCGATAAGCCCTTTGATAAAGAAGAAAGTTGATTATGGCTCAAAAGCAACCCATCTCAGGATACGATTACGTTATGCCGAAACCGGATGCGGAAACCATCCGCAAGTCCATTGTTTACAAACTGATTTTCATCTTGGGCATCGATCCGAAAGACGCCACCGAGCATCAATGGCTGAACGCTGCCATGCTGGCCGCCCGCGACCTGATTGCCGAAGATTTCCTCAAAACCCGCCGCGCCCACATCGACAACGGCAAACGCATGGTTTACTACCTCTCCATGGAATTTCTGCTCGGCCGCGCCTTTGTCAACGCCCTGATTAACGAAGGCGTGTATGCCGAATTTGAAGAAGCCTTCAAGCAGCTGGGCAAAGAATTTTCCGACATCTGCGAAGAAGAGCAGGATCCCGGCTTGGGCAACGGCGGCTTGGGCCGCCTGGCCGCCTGCTTCCTCGACTCGCTCGCCACCCTGCGCATCCCCGCCATGGGCTACGGCATCCGCTACCAATACGGTATGTTCAAACAGGAAATCGTCGACGGCCAGCAAGTCGAAAAACCAGACCTGTGGCTGGATCAGGATTTGGCCTGGCAGTTTGCCCGCCCCAACAAGCAATACTCGATTAAGTTCGGCGGCAACGTGCAAAACGACAACGGCAAAAAAGCCTGGCATCCCAACGAAGAAGTCTCCGCCTGGGCTTACGACGAAATCATCCCCGGCTACGGCGGCTCCGTCGCCAACCCGCTGCGCCTGTGGACCGCGCACGCCGGCAACCTGTTCGACCTTGACGACTTCAACAAAGGCGACTACCACTCTGCCGTGCGCGCGCAAAACAGCGACGAAAACATCACCCGCGTCCTCTACCCCAACGACTCCACCGACAGCGGCAAAGAGCTGCGCCTGAAGCAGGAATATTTCCTGGTATCCGCTTCGGTGCAAGACATCGTTGCCCGCCACAAATGCCGCTTCCCCGACATCCGCACACTGGCCGACGAAGCCGCCATCCACTTGAACGACACCCACCCCGTGCTGGCCATTCCCGAGCTGATGCGTATCCTGATTGACGAAGAAGGCATCGAGTGGACGGAAGCCTGGAATATGTGCTGTAAGATTTTCTCTTACACCAACCACACCCTGATGAGCGAAGCGCTGGAAACCTGGCCGGTGGACCTGATGAACCGCCTGCTGCCCCGCCATCTCGACATCATCTACGAAATCAACGCCTATTTCCTGAACGCGCTGCGCGCCGGCGGCAATTTCGACGACGATTTCATCAGCCGCGTCTCCATCATCGACGAAAGCCACGGCCGCCGCATCCGCATGGGCTGGCTGGCCGTTATCGGTTCGCACAAAATCAACGGCGTGGCCAAAATCCACTCCGATTTGATGGTCAACACCATTTTTGCCGATTTCGCCAAAATCTTCCCCGAGCGCTTTACCAATGTCACCAACGGCGTCACCCCGCGCCGCTGGATTAATATTGCCAACCCCGAGCTGACCGCCTTTTTGGACAAACACTTGGGCGAGCAGGACTGGCGCCTGCATCTGGACAACCTGACCAAGCTCAACAAATCGGCCGCCGATGCCAAAGTGCAGGCCAAATTCAGCGCCGTCAAAAAAGCCGCCAAAGCCCGTCTGGCCAAATACATCGAAACCGAGCTGGGCATTACCGTCAACACCGATGCCCTGTTCGACGTACAAATCAAGCGCATCCACGAATACAAACGCCAAGCGCTGAACGTGATGCACATCATCGACCGCTACAACAAAATCCTGGAAAACCCCGATGCCGACTGGCAGCCGCGCGTCTTCATCTTTGCCGGTAAAGCCGCGTCCGCCTACTACATGGCCAAAAAAATCATCCGCCTGATTAACGATGTCGCCCGCACCATCAACAACGACACCCGCATCCGCGATCTGATTAAAGTCGTGTACATCCCCAATTACAGCGTCAGCCTCGCCCAGATTATTATCCCCGCCGCCGACTTGCACGAGCAGATTTCACTGGCCGGCACCGAAGCATCCGGCACCAGCAACATGAAATTCGCCCTCAACGGCGCCATCTGCATCGGCACGCTCGACGGCGCCAACGTGGAAATTCTGGAAAAAGTCGGTGCAGACCACTGCTACATCTTCGGCAACACCGTCGAGCAGGTAGAAGAAATCCGCCGCAAAGGCTACGACCCGCTGGGCTACATCGAGCGCGACCACGACCTGCGCCGCGTCGTCAACCAAATCAGCCAAGGTACCTTCTCCCCAGAAGAGCCCGCCCGCTACAACGACGTATTGCAGCCTTACGGCGATTTCTACCAACTGATGGCCGACTTCCGCAGCTACATCGACACCCAAGCCAAAGTCGATGCCCACTACGCCGACCAAGCCGCGTGGCGGAAATCCGCATTAATCAACATCGCCAATATGGGCTTCTTCTCGTCCGACCGCTCGATTGCCGAATACTGCCGCAACATCTGGTATATCGAGCCCCTGAGCGAACAGGAGCTGCCCGCAAGCCGCTAAAAGCGTTTAACAAGCAGCAAAAAAGCCGTCTGAAAAACCGCGTTTTTCAGACGGCTTTTTTTGCTTTCATCACACCACTTCGCCAAACCATTTCAACTCATCACACAAAGCGGTGACTTCACTGATGAGCATCTGTTCGACCAAAAGTAGGACGGGCATCTTGTGACCAGCTGAAATCCCGTTACGGGAGCGTTGCTTTGGCTGAAAGCAAAGAAAATGGTGC
>NZ_BCWL01000240.1 GCF_001592185.1 Bergeriella denitrificans NBRC 102155 | reverse complement strand
GCAACTCGCCGCCTTGTATCAGAATTTACTCTCCGACTATATACACAAAAAAAGCCGTCTGAAAAACCGCATTTCACAATCGGTTTTTCAGACGGCTTAATGTTTCGGCATATTTAGGCAGTTTGCCGCTTTATTGATCGACGAAGGCGCGCTCAATCAGGTAGTCGCCGCGTTGGCCCATTTTGGGGGAGGCGGTCAGGCCGAAGCTGTCGAGGATGGCGGCGGTGTCTTTGTTCATGGCGGTGCTGCCGCACAGCATGGCGCGGTCGTCTTGCGGGTTCATGGGCGGCAGGCCGATGTCTTCGAAGAGTTTGCCGCTTTTGAGCAGGTCGGTCAGGCGGCCGTGGTGCTCGAAAGGCTCGCGGGAAACGACGGGGTAGTAAATCAGTTTTTCTTTAACCAGCTCGCCCAGGTATTCGTGCTCGGGCAGCTCTCGGGTGAAGCGCTCGTAATAGGCCAGGTCTTGTTTGTAGCGCACGCCGTGTACCAGAATGATTTTTTCAAACTGTTCGTACACTTCGGGGTCTTTGGTCACGCTCAGGAAGGGGGCGAGGCCGGTGCCGGTGGAGAGCAGGTAGAGGTGTTTGCCGGGGTTGAGATCGCCCAAAATCAGCGTGCCGGTGGGCTTTTTGCTGACAAGGATTTCGTCGCCTTCTTTCAGGTGCTGCAGGCGGCTGGTGAGCGGGCCGTCCTGCACTTTGATGGAGAAAAATTCCAGATGTTCTTCCCAGTTGGCGGAGGCGACGCTGTATGCGCGCATCAGCGGCTTGCCGTCCACCATCAGGCCGATCATGACAAACTGGCCGTTTTCAAAGCGCAGCGAGTCGTCTCGGGTGCAGGTGAAGCTGAAATAAGCATCGGTCCAGTGGTGTACGGACAATACTTTCTGGGTGTTAAATGCTGCCATGTTGATTCCTGTTGTGCTGGCCGTCTGAAAAGACGGCGGTATCGTTTTCAGACGGCTGCCGCTGGCGGCAGCCGCGTATGGGATTTATTGATCCAAGGCTTTGCGGATAAGGTCTTTGACCACTTCGGCATTGTTGGAAACGATTTGTACGCGCTGCGGCAAATCTTCCAAACCCTCCAAGCCGGCGGGGCGGGGGATGGCGACATCGCCTACGGCTTCGCGGATGGTGGCATCGAATTTGGCGGCCAGGGCGGTTTCGAGGCAGACGACGGTTTCGCCCGGCTCGCGCACTTCGCGGGCGACTTTGATGCCGTCGGCGGTATGCGGGTCAATCAGCTCGCCGTCGCTTTCGAATACCTGTTTGATGGTGGCGATGCGGTCGGCGTGGTGGGATTTGCCGGAGACAAAGCCGTATTGCTCGCGCACTTTGTCTAAGACGAAATGCAAATCGAAGCCTTTGCCTGCGGCCACTTCCGCCCACAATACTTGGATTTCGCTGCTGTCGCGGTCCATCAGGTCAAACACGAAGCGCTCGAAGTTGGAGGCTTTGGAGATGTCCATAGACGGGCTGGAGGTGACGTGGGTATGCTCGGTGGTACGCGGGCGGTAGGCGCCGGTTTTGAAAAACTCGTCGAGCACGTCGTTTTCATTGGTGGCGACAATCAGGCGGTGGATGGGCAAACCCATCTGGCGGGCGATGTGGCCGGCGCAGACATTGCCGAAGTTGCCGCTGGGCACGCAGAAGCTGACTTTCTGCTCGTTGCTGGTGGTGGCATTGAAATAGCCCGCGAAGTAATACACCACTTGGGCGACGATGCGGCCCCAGTTAATCGAATTGACCGTGCCGATATGGTATTGCGCTTTGAACGCGGCATCGTTTTGCACGGCTTTCACGATGTCCTGGCAGTCGTCAAACATGCCTTCTACGGCGATATTGTGGATGTTTTCGTCTTGCAGGCTGAACATCTGCGCGCGCTGGAAGCTGCTCATTTTGCCTTCGGGCGAGAGCATGAAAACATTCACGCCTTTTTTGCCGCGCAAAGCATATTCCGCCGCCGAGCCGGTATCGCCGCTGGTGGCGCCCAGAATATTCAAGACCTTACCTTCTTTGCCCAGCACATATTCAAACGCATTGCCCAAAAACTGCATCGCCATGTCTTTAAACGCCAGCGTCGGGCCGTTGGAGAGCGCTTGGATTTTGATGCCGTCTGAAAGTGTACGCACCGGCGTAATTTCCGCGCTGCCGAACGCGGCTTCGGTATAGGTGCGGTTGATGATGTCGCGCAAATCGTCGGCGGGAATGTCGGTGACAAACAGGCGCATGATTTCAAAAGCCAGCTCGGGATAGCTCAGGCCGCGCCAGTGCTGCAGCGTGTCCGCGCCGATTTGCGGGTAATGCTCCGGCAGCATCAGGCCGCCGTCGGGAGCCAGCCCCATCAATAATACTTCGCTGAAAGGTTTGTGCGCGGTTTGGCCGCGGGTGCTGATGTATTTCATGCTTGTCTCGTTTGCGTAAAAAGGGGAAAAGCCGCAGGCAGGCGGCTTTTTCAGACGGCCTGTTTGCCCGATTAAAGGCACAGGCCGTCTGAAAAATCGTTATTTAAACAGGCGCTGCACGCAGGCGGTAACGGTTTTGGCGGTAACCGAAGCAACGGTTTGGGCGCGGGTGGTCGGGCTTAATACCTGCATCAAGTCGTTGGCCGATACTTGGTTGGGCGCTTCCTCGCTGACGCAGCCGCAGATTTTATTTTCCCACTCCGCCTGCTTTTCCGCCGTCATCGCCAGAGCCGCCAAGCGCCATTCGTTGCGCTTGCCCAGCTCGGTGCGGCATTGGCTTTCCACCGCCATTTTCACCATGCTGCTGCCGATGCCGGAGCCGCTGCCCAAAGTATTCAGAGAGGTAGCGCTGTCGGCACAGGCGCCCAGCAGAGCGAGGGCGGCCGCTGCGGCTGCAAATTTTTTCATGATGTATCC
>NZ_BCWL01000239.1 GCF_001592185.1 Bergeriella denitrificans NBRC 102155 | reverse complement strand
AAAAAGCGGATTTTCAGACGGCTTTTTGCCGCGCATCGGTGCAGAACGAAGCGCGTGTCTTCACTTAAACCTGAGGAATGTTTTTTATTTGCTTGGAAATTTTAAGATTGTTATGATGGTTTTCATTTTTAATGCAGACCAATACAGGAGAACGCCATGCCGAAACGCCATCTTGAAGCTTTGCAGCAGCGTGCCGGATTTTTTACCGATTTGCGCCGCGAAATCCACCGCCATCCCGAGCTGGGTTTTGAGGAAGTACGCACCAGCGATTTGGTTGCCCGCCTGCTGGAAGAATGGGGCTACGAAGTGCATCGCGGCTTGGCGAAAACGGGCGTGGTGGGTACGCTGAAGCAGGGCAGCGGCGGGAAAACCATCGGTTTGCGTGCGGATATGGATGCGCTGCCGATTCAGGAAGCCGACGGCCGTGCGTGGAAAAGCGAAATCAGCGGCAAGTTTCACGGCTGCGGCCACGACGGCCATACCGCCAGCCTGCTGGCTGCGGCGCAGCGTTTGGCGGAAACACGCGATTTCAACGGCACGCTGCGGGTAATTTTCCAGCCGGCGGAAGAGCTGCTCTACGGCGGGCGCGTGATGCTGGAAGACGGCCTGTTTGAGCAGTTCCCCTGCGATGCGGTATTCGGCCTGCACAATATGCCGAAAATGAATACCGGCGAATTTTATTTCCGCGAAGGCCCGACCATGGCATCGTCGGATACCATTCATATCCGCGTCGAGGGCGTGGGCGGACACGGCGCGATGCCGGAGCACGGCATTGATGCCACGGTGGTGGCCTGCCACATCACGCTGGCGCTGCAAACCATTGTATCGCGCAACGTCAGCCCGCTCGACCAGGCGGTGATTACCGTGGGCAGCATTCAGTCGGGCGACGCGCCGAATGTGGTGAATGCCGAAGCGTTGCTGAAACTGAGCGTGCGCGCGCTCAAGCCGGAGGTACGCGCGTTGTTGCGCCGCCGCATTACCGAAGTGGCCGAGGCGCAGGCGCAGAGTTTCGGTGCGAAAGCCACGGTGGAACATATCAACGGCTGCCCGCCGCTGATTAACGGCAGCAAGGCGACCCGCTTTGCCGTCGGCGTGGCGCAATCGCTGTTCGGCAGCGACAAAGTGCATACCGACACGCCGCCGCTGATGGGCAGCGAGGATTTCGCCTATATGCTGGAAGCCAATCCCAACGGCAATTATTGCTTTGTGGGCAACGGCGGCGGCGAGGGCGCGTGTATGGTGCACAATCCGCAATACGATTTCAACGATGAGATTATCGTGCCCGCGGCGGCCTATTGGTGCGCGCTGGCCGAGGCGTATTTGAAATAAGCGCGGCGGCCGGCAGGCCGTCTGAAAAAGCCTTTGTTTGAGAGAGAGAGAAACTTATGAATCATCAGCAAACTGAATTTGTCGGCAACGACCGCCTGCTGTTCGGCATGGTGCTGGGCGTGCTGACGTTTTGGCTGTTTTATCAGGCTGTATTCAATGTCGCGCCCGATATCCAGCGCACGCTCGCCATGCCGGATACTTCGCTCAATGCGGTAATCAGCCTGGGCTCGCTGTTTTCCGGCTGCTTTATTCTGCTCACCGGCGGCCTGGCCGATAAATTCGGGCGCGTGCGGCTGGCGTATATCGGCTTTGTGCTGAACATCATCGCCTGCCTGCTGCTGTATTTTTCGCAAGGGGTGGTGAGCTTCGGCCTCGGGCGGGTGTTTCAGGGCTTGTCGGCAGCCTGCATCATGCCTTCCACGCTGTCGATTATCAAAAATTACTACCACGGCGCGGCGCGGCAGCGGGCGTTCAGCTTTTGGTCGATCGGCTCGTTCGGCGGCTCCGGTTTGTCGTCGTTTGCGGGCGGCACCATCGCCACTTATCTCGGCTGGCAGAGCATTTTCCTGCTTTCTATCGCCATTTCCGTTATCGGGATGCTGATGATACGCGGCACGCCCGAGAGTAAATCCGCTGCGTCCTCCGGCAGCCGCTACGACTACATCGGCCTGTTTTCCTGCGTATTGGGGCTGCTGGCGCTGAATCTGCTGATTACCAAAGGCTTCCGACTCGGGCTGGGGCATCCGTTTACGCTTTCCATGCTGGCGGGCTTTATCGTGATGGCGCTGATTTTCTTCCGCACCGAATTCGGGCTGAAAACCGAAGCATTTTTGGATTTCTCGCTGTTTGCTAACCGGGGCTACAGCGGCGCCTGTCTGTCGAATTTCCTGATTAACTGCACCGCCGGCACGATTTTCATCATCAATACCTATCTGCAAAAAGGCCACGGCCTCACGCCTTTTGAGGCGGGTGTGAAGTCGCTGGGCTATTTGGCAACGGTATTGCTGATGATTCGGGTGAGCGAGAAGCTGCTGCAGAAGTTCGGCTATAAAAAACCGATGATGGCAGGCGTATTGATTACCGCGCTGGGGATTTTCGGCCTGTCGTGGACTGCTGTGCCGCATGAAACGTATATGGTGCAGGTGGTGGCGTCGTTTGCGCTGTTCGGCTTCGGCCTCGGCTGCTATGCCACGCCTTCGACCGATTGCGCGATGGTCAATGCCCCGATGGAAAAAGCCGGCGTGGCCGCGGGCGTATATAAAATGGCCAGCGCGCTCGGCGCGTCTTTCGGCATCGCCACCGGCGCAACGGTATTCAGCGCGCTGCAGGGTGCGGGCGTGCATCAGGCGGCGCAAACCGCGCTGTGGGTGATGCTGGCTTTGGCGCTGCTCTCCTGCCTGTCGATTGCCTTGCTCGTGCCCAACCGCAGGGCGGCGGATTAGGCCGTCTGAATGGATTGTGGAAATTGATTGCGAAACAAAAAGCCGTCTGAAAAATCGCATTTTCAGACGGCTTTTTTGTTGATAAAGATACGCTAGGTATGAAAGCAGAGAGGGCAGGCATTTTTCACT
>NZ_BCWL01000238.1 GCF_001592185.1 Bergeriella denitrificans NBRC 102155 | reverse complement strand
ACGTCCGCATAACACCGCCGTACGCAGTTGCTGCCCCACCGCTCAGCAGCGGGGCTGCAAGCCTCACTGACAGACATGATGGAAACATTTAAAAAAGCCGTCTGAAAATAAAAAAAGCCGTCTGAAAATGTGATTTTCAGACGGCCTTCTCCATTACTCAACTAACGACAACTATCCGCTTTGCGGCGGACACAGCCGACAAAATTAAAACGGAATATCGTCGTCGATATCCTCTACCGGCGCAGCCTGTGCGGCGGGAGCGCGGCGTGCGGGGGCGGCGGGCGGTGCGCTCGGGGCTTCCTGCTGATAAGACGGTGCGCTTTGGTAGTTTTGCTGCGCGGGCGCCTGCTGGTAAGACTGCTGCTGGTAGCCGCCGTCGTCGTAAGGTGCGCCGCCGCTGTTGTCGTTGCGGCCGCCGAGCATTTTCATTTCACTGGCGATGATGTCGTAAGCGGTGCGTTCGATGCCGTCTTTACCTTGGTATTTGCGGCTTTGGATGCGGCCTTCCAAGTAAACGGAGCTGCCTTTTTTCAGGTATTGTCCGGCAATTTCGGCCAGGCGGCGGTACATGGTGATGTTGTGCCACTCGGTGCGCTCTTGGCGTTGGCCGCTGTTGCGGTCGTTCCAGGTTTCGCTGGTGGCGATGCTGAAATTGCAGACGGCCTCGCCGTTGGGCATATAGCGTACTTCAGGGTCGCGGCCGAGGCGGCCGATAAGGATGACTTTGTTTAATGAGGACATTTTGATACTCCTGAGATAAGGGTTTCGGCTGCGGCTTGGTCGAAGCCTTTCTGCAACGCTTTAATGTAAACGGTTTGGCCGTCGCGGCTGACGGTGGCGCTTTCCACGCCGGCTACGGCTGCCAGCGCGCGGCAAAGCTCGCTTTCGCACCCCTGCCAAGATGCGCCGATGCGGTAACTGACGTTTTTCACCGGCTTGGGCGCTGGGGTGGCGGCAGCGGCCAGCAGCCACAGCAGCATCAAGCCGCTGCAAAAGGCGAATACGCCGCTGAAGCCGTAATATTGAAACAGTAAACCGCCGCTGGCGCCGCCGGCAAACAGGCCGACCGACTGCATGGTGTTATATACGCCCATGGCCGTGCCTTTCAAATCCGAGGGGGCGATTTTCGACACCATCGACGGCAGGCTGGCTTCCAAAACATTAAAGCCGATAAAGTACACCACCAGACAAGCAGTCATCAGCCACAGCGACTGCAGCGATGCCAGCAGGCCGATTTGCGCCAGAAAAATGCAGGCGATGCCGAGCATAAACACCTGCTTCAGCTTGTTACGGGTTTCGCCGATGATAATCAGCGGCACCATCACCGCCAGGCCGATTAAGGTGGACGGCAGATAGACCTGCCATTGCGATGCTTTGGCCAAACCCAAATCCAGCATGGCGAAAGGCAGCGCGGTAAAAAGCGCCATCTGCGCGGCGTGCAGCGCAAAAATGCCGAAATCCAGGCTCAAAAGCTGCCGGTTTTTCAAGACTTCGCCCATACGCGCGGGCTGCGCCTGGGCATCTTCGTGCAGCTTGGAGGTTTCGGGATCGGGTGTCAGACGGGCCACCACGGCCACGGCAGCCAGCGTCAGCACGCCGGTCAGTATAAACAGCCCGGGTACGCCCAGCCATTCAGCCATCAGCGGCGCGGCGACCAGGCTGGCGGAAAAGGTGAGGCCGATGCTCAAACCGATCATCGACATGGCGCGGGTACGCACTTCGTTGCGCGTCAAATCGGCCAGCAGCGCCGTCACCGCCGCGCTGATAGCCCCCGCACCCTGCAAGGCCCGCGCCGCAACCAGCATGGGCAACGAATCGGCTGCGGCGGCCAGAAAGCTGCCGGCAGCAAAGACAATCAGGCCAAAATAAATGACTTTTTTACGTCCGAATTTATCCGACGCCATGCCCAAGGGCAACTGCAGCAGCGCCTGCGTCAAGCCGTACACGCCCATCGCCAGACCAATCAGCGCTTTATTGTCTGCGGCGCCGGGCAGCGAGGCGGCATAGACGGCCAAAACCGGCAACACCAAAAACATACCCGACATCCGCAGCGCGTACACGCCGGACAAGGTGACACTGGCACGCTGCTCGTGCAGAAACATCTGTATGCGGTGGTTTTTTGCCATTTTTATCGGATGTAAATATTTTCAGACGGCCTTATGGTTGCTGGAAGCCGTCTGAAAACTCATGATTTGCGGATAAGCGGATTATACAGTATTCGGGCGGCTTTGCATTCACCGCCAAGCGCGTGCCGCCGCGCGTTTGCCCGAATGCGCGTTATCCCCACTGCCAGCGGTTGCGCCAGGCGCCGAATACCGCGTTAGGGTATTTGTTGCTGCCGAGGCTGCCGTTGTAGCGTGCCAGAGCGCGGGTCAGATTGCCTTTTTCCACATTATTGTAGTGGCGCAGAATGGTGCAGCCGTAGCGCAGGTTGGTGCGGATGTCGAACAGATTGTGCGCGGGCTTGCCGATGTATTTTTTCCAAAACGGCATTACCTGCATCAGGCCGCGCGCGCCCACGCCGCTGATGGCGTATTGTCGGAATGCGCTTTCCACCTCAATCAGCCCCAGCACCATCTGCGTATCCAAGCCCGCGCGGCTGCTCTCGTATTGAATATTCACCAGCAGGCGGCGGCGTTCCGCTTCGTCAGGCACATATTTAGCCAGGCGCGCCGACATGGCTTTAAGCCAGCGTTCACCCTCGCGGGCATCGGCAAACACCAGCCGCGCGGGATTGACGCTCTCCAGCGAGCCGCGCATCACGGAAGCCACATCGTCGGCCAGCGTTTCTTCCCGCTGCGCGCCGCCCCAAGCGGCGGCAGGGCAAAGCAGCAAAGCGCCGCCGGCCAGCAGTAAGCGGCGGCGGCCGGTATCGGGTTGTGCAGGATTTGGTTGGGCAGTATCGGGAATAGTTATTTTTTGAAACATTGTCGGG
>NZ_BCWL01000237.1 GCF_001592185.1 Bergeriella denitrificans NBRC 102155 | reverse complement strand
TTCGACTATATTTTAGCGGAAATGGCAGGCCATTCTGCAATGAAGCGGCATAAAAAGCCGTCTGAAAACGGCTGTTTTCAGACGGCCTGATATCAAGCGGCGGCTTATTTTTCAGCCTGAGCGTCCAGTATCTGCTGCTTCAATACCCGTTTCAATACCTTGCCGGTGGCGTTACGCGGTAATTCGTCTTTCAGATAAATCTCTTTCGGCACTTTGAAATTGGCCAAATGCTTGCGCAAATGGGCGCGAATTTCGGTTTCTTTGGCCGTCATTCCCTCTTTGAGCTGCACAAAGGCGACGATTTCTTCATCGGCGTATTGGTCGGGAATGCCGATGACGGCGGCGGCTTCGACGGCTTCGATTTTATACAGCTCTTCTTCGATTTCGCGCGGATAGACGTTTTGGCCTTTGGAGATAATCAAATCTTTTTTGCGGTCAACGATAAAGATAAAGCCGTCTTCGTCAATCCGCACCAAATCGCCGGTTTTCAGCCAGCCGTTGACGATGGTTTCGTCGGTTGCGCCGTGCATATTCAGATAGCCCTGCATCACGGCATCGCATTTGACGATGAGTTCGCCTACTTCGCCGCGCGGCACTTCCAGCAATTCTTCATCCACGGCTTTCACTTCATAGCCGGGCAGCGGCAGGCCGACGCTGCCGACTTTCTGCCGGTCCAAGCGGTTGACGGCGACCACGGGCGAGCATTCGCTCAAGCCGTAGCCTTCCAGCAGCTCGGCACGGGGAAACTTGGTTTTGAAATCGGCAATCGTCTGCGCGGCCAAAGGTGCGCCGCCGCTGATAAAGATACGGATACGGTTGAACCAGCGGAAATACCACGGGATTTTCGCCTTGCCCATGGCGGTGTAAATCGCGGGCACGCCCAAAAATACCGTAGCGCGTTTGAGCAACGCCTGCTTGAGCACGTTGGAAAACGGAAAAACGGATTTCACCAAAATCATCGAACCGGCGGCGAATACCGGCAGCAACACCATCGCCAGCAGCGTAAAGCTGTGGAACATCGGCAAAAACACCATAAAGCGGTCGCTCTTGCGGACATTGAATACTTCGTGCGCGCCGGCCATATTGGAAAACAGGTTTTTATAGCTGATGAGCGCTCCTTTGGGGTGGCCGGTCGTACCCGAGGTATAGATGATGTGCGCCAAATCGTCGATTTGCGGCCGGCGCGACAAGTCCAATTCGTCACGACAGGCGAGCGCGTCGGCAAAGCTCAGGTGGCGGTCGGTCGATTGCTCCGTTCCGCCTATCCAGATAACGCTTTCCAAAGCAGTTTGTTTTTTCAGGCCTTTTAATTCTTTAGACAAGCCGACTGAAGCAAACATGACTTTGGCACGGCAGTCGTTCAGGATATAGGCGAATTCATCGCGTTTCAAAAAGGTATTGATGGGCACCGCCACCGCGCCGATGGCGGTCACGGCGAAATAGGCGATGACAAATTCGGGCGAATTGGATACCACCAGTGCCACTTTGTCGCCGTATTTGACATCAATGCTCTGCAAATACGCCGCCACCGCCTCGGAACGTCGTTTTAATTCGCGGTAGCTGATTTTTTCTTTGTCGTTAAAAACCGCCGTACCGCGCCCGTTTTTCTCACAGGCGGCAGCCAGCATTTCGTAAAAATTTTGGTATGGGTAAGTCATTGTAATCAATATTTTTTGATAAATTGTATTCAGACGGCCTGAATAATCAGGCGGTATTGTACATGATTTACATACATCATTGAGATTCTCATCCCCGCGCCCGTACATCAAACGCCTGCCGCAGTCCCTCGCCTATCATCACCAGCAAAAGCAGCATCAGCGTCAGCGTGCCGACTGCGGAAAGTCCGATCCACCACGCATCGAGATTGTCTTTACCCTGCGCCAAGAGTTCGCCCAAGCTGGCTTGCGAGGCCGGTACGCCCAAGCCTAAGAAGTCCAGGCTGGTCAGGGCCAGCACCGCGCCGGAAATCCGGAACGGCAGAAACGCCAGCACCGGCGTCAGGCTGTTGGGCAGGATATGCCGCCACATAATGCGGCCGTCTGAAACGCCCATGCTTTTCGCAGCCGCCACATAATCGGCCTGACGGTTTTTCAGAAACTCGGCGCGCACATAGTCCGACAGCCCCATCCAGCCAAACAGCGACAGCAGCACCAGCAAAACCAGCAAGCCCGGATTGAAAAACGACGACAGGATAATCAATAAATACAACTCGGGCAGCCCGCCCCAAATTTCCAAAAAACGCTGCATCAGCAAATCGACTTTACCGCCGAAATAGCCCTGCACCGCGCCCGCCAGCACGCCGATGACGGTGGTGGCCAGCGTTAATGCCAGCGCAAACAATAAAGAATCGCGGAAACCATACACCAGCCGCGCCAACACGTCGCGCCCGCGGTCGTCCGTACCCAGCCAATGGTTTTCAGACGGCCTTGCTGGGTCGGGCAGCGTGTCGAATTCGTTAATCGTATCGGCGGCGTAAGGATTGGGCGGGTAAACGGCGCGGTTGCCGTTTTCGGTGATGTTGCGGCGGATAAGCGGATCGAAATAATCGGCGGGCGTGTCGAAATCGCCGCCGAACACGGTTTCATGATAAGTATTCAGCGCGGGGAAATAATGGCTGCCCTGATACTGCACCCATAGCGGCTTGTCGTTGCTCCACACCGGCGCGAGCAGCGACACGGCAAACAATACCGCCAACAGCCGCAGCGCGACCCAGCCGCGCTTGTGCCGCTTAAAGACTTGCCAAGTGGGATTTTGAAAGAATTTTGTCATCGTTTTGTTTGAGGCCGTCTGAAAAGTTTTCGGTGTTTCAGACGGCCTGTTTCGTGGTTGGTTAAGTGTTGGATTTGGGGCGGGCTTTATAGCCGTTCAAATGCATAATCAGACTAGGCAACGAGCCGCAGATAGTACAAGTATAGTCGAAGAACTGAATTTCTGATACAGCGTT
>NZ_BCWL01000236.1 GCF_001592185.1 Bergeriella denitrificans NBRC 102155 | reverse complement strand
CGCAGGCGGCGGGCGGGTAATAAAAAGCCGTCTGAAAATCGGGTTTTTCAGACGGCTTTTTTGGGGCAGTATTGGATTGTGGATTAGGGCGTAATATCGGCATCAAATGCCAGATGGCCTTGATTGCCCAGCGTCAAAGGCTGTAAGGCTACGGTTTGGCGGTTCAGCAGCATATCCGCCGTGTCGCTTAAATATGCCTGAGCGTGCGGCGTGAAGCGGTGGGCTTGGTAGGCGGCTTCGTTTTCGTAAATTTCAAAAAGATACCAGCGATTGGGTTGATTTTTTTCGGTGGCGGCATAGACGGCAGACAGGCCGGGCGCTGTTTTCGCGGCAGCGGCGTAGGCGCGTAATGCCGGTCGGAAAGCCTGCTGCGCTTCGGGGCGGATGTCGGCAATGGTGAGACGGGTCAGCGTGGATGCCGTCTGAAAAACTTTTTTATCGCTGAGCAACTGCGGCACCAGCTCGGTTTTCTGTTTGCGGTCGGTGAGGATATGCGGTGCGGCGGCCAGAAATGTCCGGTATTGCGGCGATTGCAGATGTGCCTGATAGGCCGCGTCGTCGGCGTAGATTTCCACCATATAGCGCAGGTTCGGCGTATCGGCGGATTGCAGCGAATACATCGCCAGCGTGCCTTTTTCGCGGGCGATCGACGTGCGGATATTGTGTTCGCCGATTTGCCGGTAACGCTCAGTCTGCGCGGGTTGTACGCCGAGCTCGAACAGGTTGAATACCGGCGCGGCTTGGGCGGCAAGGGCGGCGGAAAATAAGACGGTCATAAGGGTTTTGGGAAGCATGGGGATTGGGGTTGGTTGGGTTGGGCAGGTAGGTTGGATTGACACGCCAACCTGCGGATTTTCAGACGGCCTTTATTGCCCTTTAAACTGCTCGATGTGTTCCGCAACCAAATTGGCCTGAAACTCGCGCACGGTGTAACGCGCCAGCCGGTCGGCGAAATACACGTCTTCGGCCAAAATGGCGTCCAGCGCGGCGCGGTTTTCGGCTTGGGCAACCACTATGCCCGCGTGCGCTTGGTCGCGGTAGGGGCCGACGATGAGGAAGTGGCCGCTTCGGGCATATTTGCCGAACCAGTCGCGGTGGGTGGTAAGCATTTCGTCGGCTTGGTCGGCGGGGATATTGGCTTGGTCTAATACGATGTCGATAAGATACATTTTCATTCCTTGCTGGTTGGATTTGCGAGGCCGTCTGAATGATTAGGTAGGACGGGCATTCCTGCCCGTCGCTTTTCCATAAAGAAAAGAAAATGCTTCATCACAAAGTTTATCTCATTCTACGAGTGAGCGGCGGGGTGGCAACCCCGCCCTACGGCCATACGCTTGATTTTGTTTGGCTTATTTCGGCTGACGCAGCGATACGCCTTTGACATGGCTGCCCAGCGGCGATTGCAGGCGTTCGGTGACGGCGCGTTGCCATTCTTTCAAGCCTTCGTCGCTGACTTGGTTGGAGCTGGTGAAAAACAGCGGTTCGTTATAGGTAAAGCTGGTGTAATACGCGCTGGCTTCCAGCGGGGCGAGCACTTCTGCGCCGGTGTAGCGCACCAAGCCTTCATGCCGGTAAGTGGTATCGGCCGAGCCTGCGCCGACGATGATTTGGAACTCTTTGCCCGCAAAGGCAAAGCCGCCCTCGCCGAATGCCCAGCCGTATGCCCACACGCTGTTCATATAGGCTTTGAGCATGGGCGTGAGGTTGAACCAGTGAATCGGGAACATATAGACCACGCGGTCGGCGCGCTCGTGGGCGGCTTGCTCTGCGGCCACATCAATCGCCGCAAAATCGCTGCCGTACATTTCATCGATATTGCGGATTTCGATGTTGCCGACTTGGGCGGCGGCTTCGGCCAAGGCTTTAATCACGCGGGATTGGGCGAAGTTGGGATGGGAGACGACTAATAAAGTGTTCATTTTGCTTTCCTAAAAGGTTTCGTATATTCGATGAAAACCATTATAGGCAGTCTATTCCATTTAAAAAACGGGTAAAATAACAAAACACTTGCAACTAAAAGTTGAAAATTATCATGAAGACTCCGCTCAAACACATCGCCGCCTTTGTTCAGACGGCACACAGCGGCAGCTTTACCGCCGCCGCCGAGCAGCAAAACGTATCCCCCGCCGCCGTCAGCAAAAGCGTCGGTATTTTGGAGCAGTCGCTGGGCGTGCGCCTGTTCAACCGCACCACCCGCAGCCTGAGCCTCACCGCCGAGGGCGAGGAATTTCTTAACCAAGTGCGCCCCGCGCTGGAAATGCTCGAAGCCGCCGCCGATACGCTGAAAGCCGCGCAAAGCACGCCTGTAGGCAAGGTTAGGATTTCGCTGCCTGCCGTTATCGGCCGCCATTTGATTATGCCGCTTTTACCCGAACTGCACCGCCGTTATCCGAACATACAGCTTGAACTGGATTTCAACGACCGCGTAATCGACTTCGTGAAAGACGGCTACGATTTGGTGATACGCGGCGGTGTGATTGAAGAATCGTCGCTGATTGCCCGCCCCTTGATGACCATGACCACCACCCTCGTTGCCGCAGCCGGTTATCTTGAGCACAACGGAATGCCGCAAAGCGCGGCGGATTTGGTCAAACACAGCCTTATCGCCCGCCGTTTCCCCAACGGCAAATACCAGCTTTGGCATTTTCAAAACGGCCAAACCATCGAGCCGGAGCAGGCGGTTTTGACCTGCTCCGACCCCGAAGCGGTATTGGAAGCAGCCCTGCAAGGCTTGGGTGTGGCCGAAGCGGCCGATTATCTGGCGCAACCTTACTTGGACGGCGGACGTTTGCAGCGCGTGTTGCCCGATGTGTATCAAAAAAACGCTTTCCCGCTGGTGTTGCAATACCCGCACCGCACACAGCTTGCACCGAGGGTCAAGGCGGTAGCGGATTTTTTGGTGGAGGCATTTCAGAAAAGCGCAGGGTAAGGGAAAGGCCGTCTGAAAATTCTAT
>NZ_BCWL01000235.1 GCF_001592185.1 Bergeriella denitrificans NBRC 102155 | reverse complement strand
GCCAACGCTGCAGCAGGATTTAAGTTCTACGACTATATCTGTACTGCCTACGGCTTGCCGCCTTGTCTCAATCTAACGAAACGACTATAAAAAGCCGTCTGAAAATGTGGGTTTACTTGTTTGCAGTGTTGGCAGGAGCATGGCAATCGCCAATAAAAAACCGCATTTCCTAAGAAATGCGGTTGCAATAAGCTAAAACTTATTCTTCGCCGGTGTAAGGGCGGATGCTGACGGTTTTACGGTTCAAAGCGCCTTTGGTTTTGAACTCTACATAGCCGTCAACTTTGGCAAACAGAGTGTGGTCTTTGCCCATGCCTACGTTGTCGCCGGCGTGGAATTTGGTGCCGCGTTGACGAACGATGATGGAGCCTGCCGGAATCAGCTCGTTGCCGTAGGCTTTAACGCCCAGGCGTTTGGCTTCTGAATCGCGACCGTTGCGGGTGCTACCGCCTGCTTTTTTACTTGCCATTTTAAATACTCCTAAACTTGCTGAAAATTAGGCGATTGCCACGATTTCGATTTGGGTGAAATTTTGGCGGTGGCCTTGGCGTTTTTGGTAGTGTTTGCGACGACGCATTTTGAAAATGCGGACTTTCTCGCCACGACCATGAGCAACTACTTTAGCAGTTACTTTCGCGCCTTCGATAAAAGGAGCGCCTACTTTTACAGATTCGCCGTCAGCAATCATCAAAACTTCAGTCAGTTCGATTTGGCTGTCGAGTTCGGCAGGTATCTGTTCTACTTTCAATTTTTCGCCAACGGTAACTTTGTATTGCTTACCGCCGGTTTTTACGACCGCGTACATACTCAACTCCATGAGAATTTTTGGTTAATACACTCCCGCACACCATTGTGCGGAATCTCGCATTATGAAAGTATTTTGCTGTTTTGTCAAAACTTATTTTATTATGAATACAGTGCCGGTTTGAAAAAAGATGTTAAAAACCCCTGTTGCTGCTATAATTACAGGCTTGACCGGATGCAGTTTAACCGTGTTTGACAAACCGTTTGTTTATCTTCCGAAGACATTCATCATGCTTGAAAACCTGCCTTATTTCCAACGCCACCTGCCGGACGATCTGGCTAAAGTTAATGCGGTAATCGACCGGGCCGTGCGCTCGGATGTGGCGCTGATTTCCCAAATCGGTACCTATATCATCAGCGCGGGCGGCAAGCGCCTGCGGCCGATTATCACGATTTTGTCCGGCAAGGCCGTGGGCTATGATGATGAGCAGCTCTATTCTCTGGCGGCGATGGTGGAGTTTATCCACACCTCGACCCTGCTGCACGATGATGTGGTGGACGAGAGCGAGCTGCGCCGCGGACGAGAAACGGCCAATAATCTTTTCGGCAATGCGGCGGCGGTGTTGGTCGGCGACTTTCTCTATACCCGCGCGTTTCAGCTGATGGTCGGTTCGGGCAGCATGAAGATTTTGGAAATCATGGCCGATGCCACCAATATCATTGCCGAAGGCGAAGTGATGCAGCTGATGAATATCGGCAATACCGATATTACCGAAGCAGAATATGTGCAGGTCATCCAATATAAAACCGCCAAGCTGTTTGAAGCGGCCGCACAGGTCGGCGCAGTTTTGGGCGGTGCATCACCCGAGCAGGAGCAGGCGCTGAAAGATTACGGCATGTATGTGGGCACGGCCTTCCAGATTATTGACGATGTATTGGATTATTCCGGTGAAACCGAGGAAATCGGCAAAAATGTCGGCGATGATTTGGCCGAAGGCAAGCCGACCCTGCCGCTGATTTATCTGATGAGAAACGGCAGCGCCGAAGCCGCAGCGGATGTGCGCCACGCTTTGGAACACGCCGACCGCAGCTATTTCGAAAAAATCCACAGCCATGTCGTCAATTCCGACGCATTGGCCTATTCCGTCGGCGAAGCGCGCAAAGCCGTCGAGCAGGCGGTAGCGTGTCTTGCAGTATTGCCGGATAACGAAATCACTCAAGCCATGCGCAGCCTGGCGCAGGAATCTCTGGCGCGGGTGTCGTAAGGTGAGCGTCGGTTTCGTCCCCCTGTTTCTGGTGTCGCTGATACTGCTGGGCGTATTGAGCAACAATAATACCATCACCCTGCCGGCAGCCATCCTGCTGCTGATGCATCAGACGGCCTTGTCCAAATATATTCCGCTAGCCGAAAAATACGGCCTGACCATCGGCATTATTTTCCTGACCATCGGCGTATTAAGCCCCGTCGTTTCCGGCAAAGTACAGGTGCCGGGCTGGTCGGAATTTGTGAATGTCAAAATGCTGTCGGCAGTTGCCGTCGGCATATTCGTCGCCTGGGTCGCAGGCCGGGGCGTACCCCTGATGAGCAACCAGCCGATTTTGGTCACCGGCCTCTTAATCGGTACCATCATCGGCGTTGCCTTCGTCGGCGGTATCCCCGTCGGACCGCTGATTGCAGCAGGGCTGTTGTCATTTATTGCCGGAAAAGTCTAATATCCAGCTTTATTACCTCCCGCCATAGTTCAACGGATAGAACATATGCCTCCTAAGCGTAAGATACAGGTTCGATTCCTGTTGGCGGGGCCATACTTAGAAAAAAGCAGATTATCCATAGGCCCACCCCATATGCTACAATCTAGATAAAACAAGCCTTGCAGACTGTTCAAGGCTTTTTTATTGCCTATTTGATATGTATACATAGGAATATGATTGAAGCAACATAATTTTGTGGGTACAAATTCGGGCACATTACAACAACTTTTTAATATTGCCAGCCGATTGGACGCTTAGGTTGCTGCATGAGCTGTACACCTTGACCGGCCATCAAGATTATCTGTTTTCGCGCAGTAAGTGCAGCGGCAGCAAACATCCCACTATATCCGAGAACACTATCATACGAGTAAATCCCCGCGCTCATCCGCAAGCCCAGTACGACTTTACCAATATCAACCGCAGCCGTCCCGATAGCCTTACCTGTAAGAAATCCTAGCGTTG
>NZ_BCWL01000234.1 GCF_001592185.1 Bergeriella denitrificans NBRC 102155 | reverse complement strand
TATATCAGGCTTAGGGCATGTATCAGGCGTAGGGCGGGGTTGCCACCCCGCCGCTCATTCGCAGAATAAGATGATGTGCTTGGATTTAGCCAATTCTTTGCCTTTCGACAAAGCGGCGGGGTGGCAACCCCGCCCTACGCTGCTAAAGTGAACTATAAATCAACCACTTCTACCCTAACCCCCCGTTAAAGATGGGGAAAGGGGATAGATTGCTGAAATATAAAGCATGGCTCAAATCGTTTATCCGAACGCACGTTAGTTAAATTCCCAAAAAACCTAACTACTCAGCCGAGCTTCAGGCCGACAAATACCGCATTTTTATTTTTAAGACATTCAAGCCCCATGAAAACCACCCCAAACCGCCACAAAATCGGCCTAACAGCCATTATCATCATCGCCTTTATTATCGGCTTTAATATCAAAGATTTCGCCTTAGATTTATTGCTTGGCGGGAGCATGTTTTGATGAAATTTTTAAAAACCTTTGCCCTGTATGCGTCCGCATTTGCGGTGAGTTTTGCCGTGGGTTTTTCTCTTAATTTGGTGATGAGCCGTGATACTTCTATGACGGTGAGCAACTGGAGCGATGAGATTGGCACCATCAGCCGTGATTTTGCCTATGGCGATAAGGCGGCGCAGAAGTTTGATTTGTATCTGCCGGCGGACAAATCACGCGCGCATTACGGACTGGTCGTGTACCTGCATGCAGGCGGATTTACCGCAGGCGATAAGACGGACGATACTGAGATTTTAAAATGGTTTGCCGCCCAAGGCTATGTGGGCGCAGGCATTGGCTACACGCTGTTATCCGAGCAAAATCCCACCGCCTCGGTCAAATCCATGTCGGACGAAATCAAGACGGCAATGCCGATTGTCGTTGCCAAAGCAAAAGAACTCGGCTATCCGATTGACAAAATGGCGGTCGGCGGCGGCTCGGCAGGGCATGGTTTGGCGGCGATTTATGCCTTTAGAGACGGTAACAACGCCCCTGTGCCGATTGCCTTTACCTTTGGTATGGTCGGGCCGACAAGTTTTGAGATGGACGGCGCACCCACCGAGCCGAACGCTGAAGCGGCGGCGATGTTGTCGGCATTGTCAGGCGAGGCGATTAGTGTAGAAATGCTTAAAAGTGGCGACTACCAAGATAAAATCAAACCGATTGAGGCCTACCGCTGGGTGGGCGAAAACAGCGTGCCTACGCTGGCAGCTTTTGGGGCGCAAGATAAAGTTATGCCGTTTAGCACCAAGCCTTTTCAGACGGCATTGGCGGCGCATAATGTGCCGCACGATGTGATTATCTTTGAAAAATCAGGGCATGGTATGCACCGTGATAAGGATAAGCAAAAACTGTATGTGGCAAAGTTGAATGAATATTTGGCGAAATATTTGCCTGTGAAATAGTTTGTTAAAAGGCGGATAATCGCTTAAATTTTTTAGGAAAACTTCATGAAAAACCGAGCCATCACATACGGCTTTATTTTAGCTGCTTTATACAATATCGTGGGCATTTTGGTATTTAGCCAATTTTTCACCAACGGGCTGCTTGCCAAACACGATCCGATGGTGTTTTCTTGGCTGGGGCAAGTGTCAATTCTGCTGTGGGGCTTGGCGTATGGCTCGGTGGCGGCAAATTATCACAAAGTGCCTTATTTGGTAGCGGTTTTTGCACTTGAAAAGGCGGTGTATGTTTATGTGTGGGCGGATTGGCTGCTCAATAACAATCAACTTGCCCAGCTGGCGGACAGTCCGATGACGGCGTTATTTTTCCAAATTTACGGCTTGGGCGATTTGATTTTTTGCCTATTTTTTGCGTGGGTATTTGCCAAATTGACTTTAAAAAAATCTGCCAATGATTGATGGTTGGTTTTAAAAACCATGCCGTCTGAAAAATCTTTTTAACAAAACAGGAAATTTTTATGAAAAAATCTTTAATCATTCTGGCAATCAGTACCGCCATCGGTGTAACAGCTTGCGCTGGTATCGGCAAAGCCATCGAGCAGGCGCTTGCCATCACCGAGCAAAAAATCGCCCAAGTGCAAACTACTGCACCCCTTGAGAAAAAATACAGCCAAATGGGGCAATATGCCGTGGCGGTGCAAAAATTTGACGCACAGGATAAAGAGTTAAAAACTTATACCGTCTATTATCCTGCAGGCGGCGGTAATTATCCGCTGGTGGTGATGGTAAACGGCACAGGCATGGCAACTTCTAAATACGAAGCGGTGCTCAAACTCTTGGCAAGCTGGGGCTTTGTGGTGATTGGCTCAGAAGAAGAAAATTCATGGAGCGGACAAGGGGCGGGCAAATCGCTGAATTTTGCTTTGACACAAAACCGCACGCAAGGCAGCGTACTGTTTGACAAAATCAACGCAGAAAAAATCGGCGTGGCAGGGCATTCGCAAGGCGGCGTGGGAGCGATTAACCTTGCCGCCCAAACGCCTGCCGTCAAATCCGTCTATACCGCCAGCACCACCAAGCACGGCTTGGCGGAATTGTTAAAATGGCCTTATGATGTCTCCAAAGTCCGTGTGCCGTATTTTATGAACGCAGGTGCGCACGAATCTGACGCAGGCGACGGCAAGGATCCGAGCAAAGGCATTGCACCGATTATGTCGCTGAACGAAAATTTCGCCAAAACTTCAGGCGCGGCGGTTGTCGCCCAACGAGTGGCGGCAGACCATGGCTCTATGCTGTGGCAGCCAAGCGGCTATATGACGGCGTGGTTTTTGTACACTTTAAACGGTGATAATCAGGCTCGCCAAGTGTTCGCAGGGAAAAATGCCGAGATTTTGAATAATGACAATTGGCAGAATGTCCGCAGCAAAGGCTTGAAATAGTGGTTTATACCGTCTGAAAAACGATTTTCAGACGGCTTTTTCCGATTTTGGGGTATATGGTGAAACTCCTAAAAAGCTGAAATATAGTCGTAGAACTTAAATCCTGCTACGGCGTTGGCTCGCCC
>NZ_BCWL01000233.1 GCF_001592185.1 Bergeriella denitrificans NBRC 102155 | reverse complement strand
AAGCCGCAGACAGTATGGTAAGGCGAAGCAACGCTGTACCATTCTTATTTTAAATGACTATAAAAAAAGCTATAGTATTGGCCGTGCCCGACAGCGGTAATGTCTTGCCGAGCTATAAAGCCCACCCGTTACGGTTTCTTGGAAATTTGACGATATTGTAACGGATTAGCGGATATTCAAAAAGGCCGTCTGAAAAACCTTGCGGTTTTCAGACGGCCTTTGGCGCAATGGGAAATCTACGGACAAGCGCAAACGGGATGCCTGCGCTTGCGGCGTTTATTTTTCCTGATTGGCTTTGCGTTCTTCCAGCCAGTGTTCCAGATAGTGGATGCTGACACCGCCTTCTGAGAAGCCGGGATCTTGAAAGAGGTCGCGGTGCAGCGGGGTGTTGGTTTTGATGCCGTTGACTGCCAGTTCCGCCAGTGCCACGCGCATTTTGGCCATGGCCTGCCCGCGGTCTTTGCCGTGTACGCAGATTTTGCCGATCAGGCTGTCGTAGTTGGGCGGAATGCGGTAGCCTTGGTAGATGTGGCTGTCCACGCGCACGCCCAAGCCGCCCGGCAGGTGGCAGAATTCAATCAGGCCGGGGCTGGGGATGAAGTTGTACGGATCTTCGGCGTTGATGCGGCACTCAAACGCATGGCCTTCCAAGACGATGTCGTCCTGCGTGTATTGCAGCGGCAGGCCGGCGGCCACGCGCAGCTGCTCCTGTACGATGTCCACGCCGCTGATCAGCTCGGTAACGGGGTGTTCGACCTGTACGCGGGTGTTCATTTCGATAAAGAAGAATTCGCCGTCTTCATACAAAAATTCAAATGTACCCGCGCCGCGGTAGCCGATGCGTTTGCACGCTTCGACGCAGGCTTGGCCGATTTTGGCGCGCTCTTCGGGCGTAATGCCGGGAGCGGGGGCTTCTTCAATGACTTTTTGGTGGCGGCGCTGCATGGAGCAGTCGCGTTCGCCCAAGTAAACAGCATTGCCGTGTTCGTCGGCCAATACTTGGATTTCGATGTGGCGCGGGCGTTGGAGGTAGCGCTCCATATACACCATCGGGTTGCCGAATGCGGCGCCGGCTTCGGTTTTGGTCATTTCTACCGAGCGCAGCAGGTCTTCTTTTTTCTCGACTACGCGCATGCCGCGTCCGCCGCCGCCGCCGGAAGCTTTGATGATGACGGGGAAACCGACTTTGTCGGCGATTTTCAGGATTTCCGCTTCGTCGTCGGGCAATGCGCCGTCGGAGCCGGGTACGCAGGGTACGCCTGCTTCGATCATGGCGTGTTTGGCGGAAACTTTGTCGCCCATCAGGCGGATGGTGTCGGCGCGCGGGCCGATAAAGATGAAGCCGGACTCTTCTACCTGCTCGGCGAAATCGGCGCGTTCGGCCAAGAAGCCGTAGCCCGGGTGGATGGCGTCGGCACCGGTGACTTCGGCGGCGGCAATTAGCGCGGGAATATGCAGGTAGCTTTGCGGGGACGGCGCGGGGCCGATGCAGACGGATTCGTCGGCCAGCTTGACGTGGAGGCTGTCTTTGTCGGCTTCGGAATGGACGGCCACGGTGGCGATGCCCATTTCGCGGCAGGCGCGCAGCACGCGCAGGGCGATTTCGCCGCGGTTGGCGATTAAGACTTTTTTCAACATGGTAATTTTTCCTGTGTTTTCAGACGGCCTGCTCAGCCTTTATCCGCCATCGCGCGGCTGATTTTTTGGTCGGTTTTGTATTGGCTCAGGGCGTAAACCGACCAAATGGCGGCCGGTAGCCAGCCGATTAAGGAAATCTGCAGAATCAGGCAGATGATGCCGGCAAACGGGCGGCCGATGGTGAAAAACTGCAGCCAGGGCAGAAGCAGTGCGAGAAGTAGGCGCATCGTTATTCCTTAGGGTAAAAGGTTTTTCAGACGGCCTGAAACCGGCACAGGCCGTCTGAACACAGATTATTCGATGATAAACAGCGGCTCGCCGTATTCGACCGGTTGGCCGTTTTCTACCAGGATTTCTTTGATGACGCCGGAGGTTTCCGCCTCGATTTCGTTCATCAGCTTCATGGCTTCGATGATGCACAGGGTGTCGCCGGCTTTGACGCTTTGGCCGACTTCGACAAACGCCGCCGCATTCGGGCTGGGCGCGCGGTAGAACGTACCCACCATAGGCGATTTCTGCGCGTTGCTCAAATCACGGGCAGCCGGCGCGGCGGCTTCGGCAGCGGCACTGACGGCGACAGGCGCAGCAGGTGCGGCAGCAGCGGCCACCGGCGCGGCATAAACCGCTTGGGCGGTTGCGCGGGTGATGCGCACTTTTTCTTCACCTTCGGTCACTTCGATTTCGGCAATGCCGGACTCTTCGACCAAATCAATCAGTTTTTTTAATTTGCGCAGATCCATGTTCGTCCTTTCCGATACGGCAGCCGCCGTACCCAAATGGTTTGGTAGCACAAGGGCATACTCCGCCCCTGCGTTCAGATAAAATCGGATATGCCGCCCGCACCAAGCTGCAGGCAGCGCATATTTTTCAAATTATATTTAGCCCGGCCGCTACAATCGGCGGGATTGAAGCAGGCTATTTTGCTGAACTTGCCGACAAATGTCCAGCAAAATCTCTCAAAAACCCGCTTTTCAATCAAAAATACCGTTTTCCGCAAAATAACAGCGTGCATCCGCAGGCAGATGGCGAAATCAAGAGTATTTATTCTAATTTATATTCTAATCATAAGCCCGCACAACAGCAAGCCGTCTGAAAAACGCACCTGTCCGCCCCGAATACCGCGCTATTCCGCATACCCGCGCCGCCCGCCCATACCGGGCAAAACCGCAGCCCGGCATTTGGGCATGCCCCTACACGGTGCGTATATAGTCGGAGCGTAAATTCTGATACAAGGCGGCGAGCCGCAGACAGTACAAGTATAGTCATTTAAAATAAGAATGGTACAGCATTGCTTCGCCTTGCCGTAGCAGGATTTAAGTTCTACGACTATATAGTACGGGT
>NZ_BCWL01000232.1 GCF_001592185.1 Bergeriella denitrificans NBRC 102155 | reverse complement strand
TTCGACTATAAGCCCGGTTTTTATTAAAAAGAACAAGGACAACTATGCAGTTTCTCGCCGCCCTCAGCGCGCAGCTGACCCGTTTCACCGCTGCGGTCATTATTCTGGCTTCCATTATCGCCCTGATTGAACCCGCCACTTTCTCCTGGGTCAAAGGCGATACCCAAGTGGCCGTATTGGGCGTGATTATGCTCGGCATGGGCATGACGCTGGGTAAGGAAGACTACCGTATTTTGGCGCAGCGTCCGCTGGATATTTTGATTGGCGCGGCGGCGCAATACACGATTATGCCGCTGCTGGCGATTGCGGTGGCCAAAGCGCTCAATCTCTCGCCCGGCCTGACTTTGGGCCTGGTGCTGGTCGGCACCTGCCCGGGCGGCGTGTCGTCCAACATCATGAGCTTTTTGGCTAAGGGCGATGTGGCTTATTCCGTGGGCATAACTACCGTTTCCACCATTCTCGCGCCGGTGATGACGCCGCTGTGGATGATGTATCTGGTCGGCGAAACCGTGGATATGGACGGCTGGGCGATGTTCAAATTTATGCTGCTGGTAACGCTGCTGCCCGTCGTCATCGGCTCGACTGCGAATATGCTGCTGCATAAGAAACATTGGTTTGCCGATGTGCGCGCGGCGATGCCGGGCGTGGCGGTGCTGGCCTTTGCCTGCATTGTCGGCGGCGTGGCGGCGGTACACGGCCACCGCTTTATGGAGTCGGCGCTGGTGATGGTGCTGGCGATTGCGGTGCACAACATTTGCGGCTATGTGCTGGGCTATTACTCGGGCGCGCTGTTCGGCATGAGCGTGCCGAAAAAGCGCACGCTGGCGATTGAAGTGGGCGTACAAAACGCAGGCTTGGCCACGGGCTTGAGTGCGAAATTCTTTCCCGGCAACGCCGAATCCGCCGTCGCGACTGCCGTTGCCTGCGTCTGGCATTCAGTATCGGGCACGGTATTGGGCAATCTGTTTGCCTGGTGGGATAAACGCAAAGCCTGATGCCGCTCTTCCGCAGATTGGATGGTTTTTCCCGCTGCGAACGGATTTGGCAACACAAAAAAGCCGTCTGAAAATCTGCATTTTCAGACGGCTTTTTTGTGAAACGGTATGGCGCATCGGATTACTGCAAACGCTGCGCTTCCTCGCGCACGGCGTTGACGACATCGGCACCGAACAGCGCGTTGACATCGGTTTCGTCGAACACATATTTTTCATGGCAGAAATCGCAGTCCACCGCCACGCTGCCCTGCTCGGCCACCACGCTGCCGACTTCCTGGCCGCCCAGCATCAGCAGCATATCGCTGACTTTGCCGCGCGAGCAGGTGCAGGCGAATTCAATGGTTTCCGGCTCGAAAACGCGCGGCGGCGTTTCGTGGAACAGGCGGTAAAGTACGTTTTGCGCGTCCAAATCCACCAGCTCTTCCTGCGTGACGGTTTGCGCCAGCGTGCTGACGTGCGCCCAGGCATCGGCGTCCAATTCCTCTTCCGGCAAACGCTGCACCAGCAGGCCGCCGCAGGCCGATTCGCCCGCCGCCAGCACGATATGCGTATCCAGCTGCTCGGAGCGTTTCATATAGTTCATCAGCATTTGCGCGATGCTGTCGCCCTCGAGCGGCACCACGCCCTGCCACGGCTCGGCATCTTTAGGCTGCAAAGTCAGCACGAATACGCTGTTGCCGCCCAGCAGATCCGCCAGGCTTTCATCGTCGCCGATGGCCGCGCTTTCGTCCCAACGCGCGGTGGCGCGGACGGTCTGCTCGGAAGTGGCTTCCACCACCAGCATTTTCAGACGGCCCTGCCCCTGCACCTGCACAATCAGCGTGCCGTCTATTTTCAAATTGCTGGACAGCAGCGCACCCGCCGCCAGCAGCTCGCCCAAAGCACGGCGGATGGCGGCCGGATAATGTTTCTGCCCGGCGATGTGCTGCCACACGTTTTCCAAACGGACGTGCAGGCCGCGCACCGGCATATCGTCGAAAATAAAACGGGTACGGCAGTCGGCGCGGTTGGCGGCGGCAGGAGTATGGCTTGTCATAACATTCCCAATCAATAAATAACGATTGTGCTCTATATGGTTGCGAAGCAGAATAAATCAAGGCCGTCTGAAAACGAAGCCTATCGTCAAAGAACTTAAATCCTGCTACTGCGTTTAAGCTGCTGAAGCAGCAAGTCCGCTCCCCGCCTTGCCCGCCGCCGCCATCGGCTATACAATCCCACCCATCTTATCCGGAAACCGATTTATGAAAGCAATGATTTTGGCCGCAGGACGCGGCGAACGGATGCGCCCGCTGACCGACAGCTGCCCCAAGCCTTTATTGCGCGTCGGCAGCGAGCCTTTAATCGGCTGGCATTTACGCCGCCTGAAAGCGGCGGGCATCACCGAAATCGTAATTAACCATGCCTGGCTGGGCGAACAAATCGAGCAGACACTGGGCAACGGCGCGCAATACGGCGTCACCATCGCCTACTCGCCCGAACGCAACGGCGGCCTGGAAACCGCAGGCGGCATCGCCACCGCCCTGCCGCTGCTGGGCAGCGAACCTTTTTTGGTGATTAACGGCGATGTGTTGACCGACATTGATTTTCAGACGGCTTTTGCCGCCGCCGAAGCCCTGTCCGCCCGCAACCATCTGGCGCATTTATGGCTGGTCGGCAACCCGCCGCACAACCCCGGCGGCGACTTCGCCCTACTGCCCGACGGCATCGCCGCTTCCGATTGCGCGGCAGGCGAGGCCCTGACTTTCAGCGGCATGGGCGTGTACCACCCCGCCCTGTTTGCCTGCACGCCCGCCCATCAAGCCGCCAAACTCGCCCCGCTGCTGCGCACCGCCATGAATGACGGCAAAGTCAGCGCGGAAAAACACAGCGGCCTGTGGCTGGACGTCGGCACGGTCGAGCGACTGGAAGAAGCCAACCGCTTGGCGCAAGACTGGTCGTAAATATAGTCGTTTCACTTTAGTTTGATACAGCGTTGCTTCGTCCGGCT
>NZ_BCWL01000231.1 GCF_001592185.1 Bergeriella denitrificans NBRC 102155 | reverse complement strand
CGACTATAATGTGCAACCGGCAAAAAGCCGTCTGAAAATCACGATTTTCAGACGGCTTTTTGATTGCTTGGGTGTCATGCAAACTGCAATACACCCAAGCAGGCAGGCATGCGGTTTACACCAAGCCTTTTTTCTCCAAATAGCTTTCGTAATCGCCCAGATAGTGCTCGTAGCCGCCTTTGCCGTCGAGCTCGATGATTTGGGTGGCGAGCGATGAAACGAATTGGCGGTCGTGCGAAACGAAAATCAGCGTGCCGTTGTATTTTTCCAGCGCCATGTTTAAGGATTCGATGCTTTCCATATCCATGTGGTTGGTCGGTTCGTCCATAATCAGCACGTTCGGTTTCAAGAGCAGCAGTTTGCCGTAGAGCATGCGGCCTTTTTCACCGCCGGAGAGTACCTGCACTTTTTTCACCACATCGTTGCTGCCGAACAAGAGACGGCCCAAAGTGCCGCGAATCACTTGCTCGTCGTCGCCTTCCTGACCCCATTGGCGCATCCATTCGCTCAAATCCATATCGACATCGAAGTCGTTTTCATGGTCTTGCGGATAATAGCCCGCTTTGGCTTTTTCCGCCCATTTGATGGTACCGGCATCCGGTGTGAGGCCGTCTGAATATTGCGGATCGAACGCGCCGGCCAAGAGTTTCAGCAGGGTGGATTTGCCCGCGCCGTTCGGGCCGATGATGGCCAGCCGCTGGCCTGCTTCCAAGATGAAGTTGAGGTTTTTGAAGAGCTGGGTTTCAAAGCGTTTGGCCAAACCTTCCACTTCCACGGCCTGACGGTGCAGCTTGGCTTTTTCGTCGGCTTCGAAGCGGATATACGGGTTTTGGCGGGTGGAAGGTTTCACTTCAACCATTTCGGCCTTAATTTTATCAGCCTGTTTCAGACGGCTGGTGGCTTGGCGGGCTTTGGATTTGTTGGCGGAGAAACGCGCCACGAATTCCTGCAGCTCCTGCAGTTTTTCCTTCGCTTTGGCGTTGTCTTTCAGGGCGCGCTCGCGCGATTGCGCGGAGGCCAGCATATAGTCGTCGTAATTGCCCGGATAAATGGTGATGGTGTTGTAGTCCAAATCCGCCATGTGGGTGCACACTTCATTCAAAAAGTGGCGGTCGTGCGAGATGATAATCATGGTGGAATCGTATTGGTTCAATACGCCTTCCAGCCAGCGGATGGTGTTGATGTCCAAGTTATTGGTCGGCTCGTCCAAGAGCAATACGTCGGGTTTGGAAAACAGCGCCTGTGCCAGCAGCACGCGCAGCTTGAAGCCGGGCGCGACTTCGCTCATCTGCGCGTTGTGCAGATCTTCGGAAATGCCCACGCCGCTCAATAATTCGGCCGCGCGCGCTTCGGCGGTGTAGCCGTCGTATTCGGCAAACTTGGCTTCCAAATCGGCCGCACGCATGTAATCGTCTTCAGTGGCTTCCAGATTGGCGTAAATCGCATCGCGCTCGGTCATTGCCGCCCACATTTCGACGTGGCCCATCATCACGACATCCAACACGCGCATATCTTCGTAGGCAAACTGGTCTTGCTTCAGCTTACCCAGGCGCACGCCGTTTTCAATCGCCACTTCGCCGGCGGTCTGCTCCAAATCGCCGCCCAAAATCTTCATAAACGTGGATTTGCCCGAGCCGTTGGCACCGATTAAGCCGTAGCGGTTGCCTTCGCCGAATTTGACCGATACATTTTCAAACAGCGGCTTCGCGCCGAACTGCATGGTAATGCCGTTGGTAGAAATCATTGCGTTAAACCTTATAAAAATAAGAATGTTATAATCGGGCGAGATTGTATCATAAAAGGCAGGAGCCGTCCCTAAGCGGCTTTAACTCTGAAAAGCGGGGCAGATATGGAACAGGAAAAAATTTATTACGCCGTAATCATCTTGCTCTGCGCCGCATCCATGCTGCTCAGCCCGTTTTTCTATATCCGCCGCACGCAGCGCCGCCGCCCTGAGCGTCCGAAAAGCTGGAAAACCATAGCCGTCGCCAATCTGATTATGCTCGCCGCGCTGGCCTGGGTGTGGTGGAAATGGCTGTAAAACCGAAGCCGCAGGCCGTCTGAAAATACAGCGCAGGCCAAGTTTTCCGACTTACGCGTGGCAATATCAGGCAGGCCGCGCCCGATAAACCGCCCTAATATCCGTTTCACAATGGAAGCAAACGAACAATGAACAAAATCCCGTTGACGCTGCTGCTTTGCGTCTGCTGCAGCAGTGCCCAAGCCGCCCCCGTATTTGAATGTACCGACCGTGCCGGGCGGACGCTCTACACGCAGGAAGGCGGCAGCCGCTGCACCCCCGCGCGGCTGGGGCGGCAAACCGTTTATTCCTCCGCCCTGCCTGCCGCGCCTGCCAAAGCAGAAGCCGCTGTAGAAACCGCGCCAAACAACCAAGCTGACGATACCGCCACTGCCCGAAACGCCGTAGAACGCGCCCGCGCAGCTTTGGAGGCCGGACGGCAGGTGCGCTACGGCAACGAGCGCAACTACGCCAAATATCTGGAACGCATCGGCGGCCTGGAGCAGCAGCTTAAAGACGCCGAAGCCGCATTGGAAGCGGCCGCATCGGCGGGACGTTGATACGGGGTGATTGGAAAAAGCCGTCTGAAAATGATGATTTTTCAGACGGCTTTTTTATAAATCATACAACAATAAATACAGTCGTTTCGTTAGATTAAGAAAAGGCAGCAAGCCGCAGGCAGTACAGAGAGTACGAGTCGGCGGACTTGCTGCTTCAGTAAGCTTAGTCAAGCCCCACTCTGAGCTGGATGCAGCAACGCCGTATTATCCTTATTTTCAATGATTATAGGTAGGGCAGGAAATTTCAATGACGTAGGACGGGCATCCTTGCCCGTCGCTTTGCCGAAAGGAAAAGAAAATGGCTCAATAAATAGTTTATCTCATTCTATCTATAAATGAGCAACGGACTCCGTGAACGGGATTTCCTTTTGTCGCAAGATGCCCATCCTATAGATAGAGAATAAATTA
>NZ_BCWL01000230.1 GCF_001592185.1 Bergeriella denitrificans NBRC 102155 | reverse complement strand
AACAAGCAACCCTCAAATGACCTTCAGGAGTAACACATGAGAATTGGTATTCCAAGAGAAACGCTGGCGGGTGAAACCCGCGTGGCGGCGACGCCCGCTACCGTGACCCAGCTGCTCAAACTCGGCTTCGAGGTGGCGGTGGAGCGCGGCGCGGGCGCGGCTGCCAGCCTGACCGACGCTGCCTACGAAGCCGCAGGCGCGACGGTAGGCGATGCCGCCGCCGTATGGAGCAGCCCGCTGATTTACAAAGTCAATGCCCCCGATGAAGCGGAAACAGGCCGTCTGAAAGCCGGGCAGACTTTGGTCAGCTTCCTGTGGCCGGCGCAAAATCCGGAGCTGGTACAAAAGCTGGCGGATAAAAAAGTCAATGTATTGGCGATGGACATGGTGCCGCGCATTTCGCGCGCGCAGGCTTTGGACGCGCTCTCTTCGATGGCCAATATCAGCGGCTACCGCGCCGTTGTCGAAGCCGCCAACGCTTTCGGCCGCTTCTTTACCGGTCAGATTACCGCTGCGGGCAAAGTGCCGCCGGCGCAGGTGCTGGTGATTGGCGCGGGCGTGGCGGGTTTGGCGGCCATCGGTACGGCCAACTCTTTGGGCGCGGTGGTAAAAGCCTTCGATACCCGCCTGGAAGTGGCCGAGCAAATCGAATCCATGGGCGGCCAATTCCTGAAACTCGATTTCCCGCAGGAAGCGGGCGGCAGCGGCGACGGCTATGCCAAAGTGATGAGCGAGGAATTTATCGCCGCTGAAATGAAACTCTTTGCCGAGCAGGCGCAGCAGGTCGATATCATCATCACCACCGCCGCCATTCCCGGCAAACCCGCGCCCAAGCTGATTACCGCCGAGATGGTACAGTCCATGAAGGCCGGTTCGGTGATTGTCGATTTGGCGGCGGCCACCGGCGGCAACTGCGAATTGACCAAGCCCGGCGAATTGTTCGTTACCGACAACGGCGTGAAAATCATCGGTTATACCGATATGGCCAACCGCCTGGCGGGGCAGTCTTCCCAGCTTTACGCCACCAATCTGGTGAACTTGTCCAAGCTGCTCAGTCCGAATAAAGACGGCGAAATCACGCTGGATTTTGAAGACGTGATTATCCGCAACATGACCGTTACCCGCGACGGCGAAGTGACCTTCCCGCCGCCCGCCATTCAGGTATCCGCCCAGCCGCAGCAGGCTGCCGCGCAAGCCGCTCCGGCTGCCAAGCCCGAGCCTGCGCCGCTGCCTTTGTGGAAAAAACTTGCGCCGGCCGTTATCGGCGCGCTGCTGGTATTGTGGATCGGTGCGGTAGCGCCCGCAGCGTTTCTCAACCACTTTATCGTATTCGTGCTCGCCTGCGTCATCGGCTACTATGTGGTATGGAACGTGTCCCACTCGTTACACACGCCGTTGATGTCGGTGACCAACGCCATTTCGGGCATCATTGTGGTCGGCGCATTATTGCAAATCGGTCAGGGCAGTTTCTTTGTTTCCCTGCTGTCGTTTATCGCGATTTTGCTCGCCAGCGTCAATATCTTCGGCGGCTTCTATGTGACGCGCCGTATGTTGAATATGTTCCGTAAAGGTTAAGGAGGACGATATGTCATTAGGTTTGGTTACTGCGGCATATATCGTCGCCGCTGTTTTGTTTATCTTCGCGCTGGCCGGTCTTTCCAAGCAGGAAACCGCCAAGCAGGGCTGCTACGCCGGCGTGGCCGGTATGGCCGTTGCCCTGTTTGCCACCGTATTCAGCGAGCAGTCTTCCGGCTTTTTCTGGATTATTATCGCCATGGCAGCCGGTGCCGCCATCGGCATCTACAAAGCCAAAAAAGTCGAAATGACCGAAATGCCCGAGCTGATTGCGCTGCTGCACAGCTTCGTCGGCCTTGCTGCAGTATTGGTCGGCTTCAACAGCTTCATCAACCCGGGCGATGTGCCGTCTGAAATGCACACCATTCATCTGGTCGAAGTCTTTTTGGGCATCTTTATCGGCGCGGTCACCTTTACCGGCTCGATTGTCGCGTTCGGCAAACTCAACGGCAAAATCAGCAGCGCGCCGCTGCAACTGCCTGCCAAGCATAAGCTGAACGCGCTGGCGCTGGGCGTATCGTTTGTGCTGATGCTGGTGTTTGTGGCGGCCGACGGCTCTTGGCTGGCGCTGATTGTGATGACGCTGATTGCCCTTGCATTCGGCTGGCATCTCGTTGCCTCCATCGGCGGCGCGGATATGCCGGTGGTGGTGTCCATGCTCAACTCCTATTCCGGCTGGGCGGCGGCGGCGGCGGGCTTTATGCTCTCCAACGACTTGCTGATTGTCACCGGCGCATTGGTCGGCTCCAGCGGCGCGATTTTGTCCTACATCATGTGTAAAGCCATGAACCGCTCCTTCCTTTCCGTGATTGCCGGCGGTTTCGGCAGCGACGGCGCCGCATCCTCAGGCGGCAGCGAAGAAGTCGGCGAATACCGAGAAGTACAGGCCGCCGATGTGGCCGCGATGCTGAAAGACGCGCAATCCGTCATCATCACTCCAGGCTACGGCATGGCGGTGGCGCAGGCGCAATATCCCGTTGCGGAAATCACCGATCTGCTGCGTAAAGCAGGCAAAGAAGTGCGCTTCGGCATCCATCCCGTAGCCGGCCGCCTGCCGGGTCATATGAACGTATTGCTGGCCGAAGCCAAAGTGCCTTACGACATCGTATTGGAAATGGACGAAATCAACGATGATTTTGCCGATACCGATGTGGTGCTGGTGATTGGTGCCAACGATACCGTCAACCCCGCCGCGCAAACCGACCCCGGCTCGCCGATTGCCGGTATGCCGGTATTGGAAGTGTGGAAAGCCAAAGAAGTGGTAGTGTTCAAACGCTCGATGAACACCGGCTACGCAGGGGTGCAAAACCCGCTGTTCTTTAATGAAAACAGCGTGATGTGCTTCGGCGACGCCAAAGCGAAAGTTGACGAAATTTTGGCCGAGTTGAAAAAATAAAGTCATCACCGAGCGTGTGATTGAACGCAAAAGCCGTCTGAAAATCTGATTTTTCGG
>NZ_BCWL01000229.1 GCF_001592185.1 Bergeriella denitrificans NBRC 102155 | reverse complement strand
TCAGAATTTACTCTCCGACTATATCGCTAAAGAACTGAAGAATACATAACGTTAGTTCAGGATAAGCATTTTCAGTAACTTTTGAATTTTCAGCAATTTGCTCCCTCTCCTGCGGGAGAGGGTTGGGGAGAGGGTTGGGGAGAGGGCGAAACGCTTGGGATGAAACAGATGTTTCCCGACCCAACGGTCTTGCCCTCTCTCTAGCTCTCTCCCGCAGGAGAGAGAACAGTTTGCTGAATTTTCAACGATTTCAGTACAATTGATACGTTTGCCTTATCCCCAACTCACATTAGCCATAGTAAACGCTCATTCGGGATAAATCAAACTACCAAACGCTGCAAAAATCTTCGTACATCAAAACCACCCCAACCCGACAAAAAAGCCGTCTGAAAAACAGCATTTACTGTTTTTTCAGACGGCTTTTTCACCCGTTACCACAGGCAGAAACGCTGCTTAACGGAAAAAGTCGCTCATACCCGCAGGCAGACCCTGGGTGAATGCGCCCATGGTCTTGCTGGTGGTTTCTTCGGCTTTTTCAGAAGCGGCGTTGACGGCGGCCAGAATCAAATCTTCCAGCATTTCTTTGTCATCGGCGGCTTCGGCAATCAGATCCTGGCTGATTTCCAGCTTGCGGACAACATGGCTGCAGGTCATGGTGACTTTAACCAAGCCGTTGCCGGCTTCCGCTTCCACTTCGGTTTCCGCTAATTTGGCTTGCGCCTTTTTCATATTTTCCTGCATTTGCTGGGCCTGCTTCATCAGCCCGCCCAATCCGGCTTTTCCAAACATGGAGACTCCTAAATTCTTATAAATAACATTTCGGCAAACCGCCGATTATAAAGGGAAATGCCCGCTCTGCCTATGCCGCAATGCCGGCAAGCGGCCGCCTTTTTCAGACGGCCTTTGGCGCCGAAACGGCAGATTAATACTGCACCGACCAGGCCACTTCGCCGCCGGCGCGCATCGGTACCAGCGTATCGCTGCCGTAGGCCACGCTTTCGGGGACGCTTTGCGGCTGCTTGATTAAGGTCAGCGTGCGTGTATTTTCCGGCAGACCGTAAAAGCGTGCGCCGTTTTTGGAGGCAAAGGCTTCCAGCTTGTCCAAAGCACCGGCCTGCTCGAAGACTTCGGCATACAGCTCGATGGCGGTGGCGGCACTGAACATGCCGGCGCAGCCGCAGGCGTTTTCTTTGGCCGAACGGGCGTGCGGCGCGGAGTCCGTACCCAAAAAGAATTTGTGCGCCTTGTCGCCGGTAACGGCGGCAACCAAAGCCTGGCGGTGGGTTTCGCGTTTCAACACAGGCAGGCAGAAGTGATGCGGGCGCACGCCGCCCACCAGCAAATCATTGCGGTTGAGCAGCAGATGCTGCGGGGTCACGGAGGCGGCGACGTTTTCGCCCGCTTCCTGCACCAGTCGTGCAGCTTCAGCGGTGGTAATATGCTCGAACACCACTTTCAAATCCGGCACTTTCGCCAATACCGGCTTCATGATGCGCTCGATAAACGCGGCTTCGCGGTCGAAAATATCGATGTCGGCATCAGTCACTTCGCCGTGCACCAGCAGCAAGACGCCCTGCGCGGCCATTTCTTCCAATACCGGAATCAATTTAAACAAATCGGTCACGCCGGAATCGGAATTGGTGGTCGCCCCGGCCGGATAGAGCTTGAACGCCACGATGCCCGCAGCTTTGGCTTCCCGCACCAGCTCCGGCGTGGTTTTATCGGTGAGATACAGCGTCATCAGCGGCTCGAAGGTGCTGCCCGCAGGCAAGGCCGCCAAAATACGCGCTTTATAGGCCAAAGCATCGGCCACGCTGACCACGGGCGGCTTCAGGTTCGGCATAATCACGGCACGCCCCATCTGGCGCGCGCTGTAAGGCACTACGGCTTGAAGCGCATCGCCGTCGCGCAGATGCAGGTGCATATCGTCGGGCTGGATAATGGTCAGGGTTTGCATGGTTTTCCTTCACAAGAATGGTTTTTCAGACGGCCTTATTTGTGTTTGACCACCAGCGTAAACACGCCGTCGGCTTCGGAAGATTCGAGCAGGATATGCCCCGTTTGGCGGCAGAACGCCTCAAAATCGCCGGGCGCGCCGCCGTCGGTTGCCAATACGGTCAATACCTCGCCCGCTTCCAGCTGCGCCAAGGCTTTTTTGGCGCGCAAAATCGGCATCGGGCATTTCAAACCGGTTACGTCTAAAGTATGCATGGTGTGGTTTCACATAATTTAAGATTGGGTTAATTATACCGCATCTGCTTGCACCTGCACCCGCCAAACCCTAAAATGCAGCATCTTTTCACATTTGGAGAGCCTTATGCGCCACCTGATTCTGCCGCTGCTGATTTTATCGGCCGCCTCAGCTTTCGCGCTGCCGCGCAGCGACAAAGACACGCTGACCAACACCCGCTATAAAGAAAGCACCGCAGAAAAAGCCGCCCGCGAATTCAAAGAGGCCGATGCCGATCTGCCGCCGCTGCCGGATACCGCATCGGGCGACTGGTTCGACCTATATGTCAGCGAAGATTACACGCGCAAGCCGAAAATCCTGCTCGACAGCCTGCAAATCATGCCCGCGCCCGATACCAGCATCCGCTATGTGTTGAACGTACAATCCGCGCAAGGCTACGACAACCTCACCGCCGAAGGCATCTTCTGCGCGCGCTCCTCATTCAATTACGGCGGCGACAAACGCTCGTCCTACAAAGTTTTCGGCTACGGCGACACCGTCAACCGCCGCTGGATTCAGCCGCGCAACGGCGAGTGGAAATCGCTGGGCCAGGCCATGAGCCGCAACGACGAGCTGCGTACCGTACTCTATCAGGCATTCTGCGTGGACGGCACGCCGCAATCCGTAGAGGGCTTGGTCGAGCGCCTGAAAGAACGCGGCGGCAAATTCGCCCCTTCTTTGAAAAACCGTTACAAATAATTGAGATACAAAAAAAGCCGTCTGAAAATCATGATTTTCAGACGGCTTTTTATATTTACAATCAATTCAAATAAGAATGCGGCACTAATTTACGCTCTAT
>NZ_BCWL01000228.1 GCF_001592185.1 Bergeriella denitrificans NBRC 102155 | reverse complement strand
ATACCGCCCTCCCCTACTTCGCATGATTTTCAGACGGCCTAATAGAGGCAGACAAGCGTGCAAGATGATATTCTTCAGGTGGCCGAGCGCAGTCGAAGCCGCTCATTCCGCCATTCAGACAAAATCGGTTATAATGCCCGACTGATTTTCCCGTCGGCGCAATCAATCCCGGCAGCCGCCCTTGCGGCAGGCAAATGTTCAGACGGCCTTTTCCCTTTGGCAAACTGCGGCTTACTGCCCTTGCCCATGCCGATTTTGGCCGACACCCTTCACACCGCGGTTCGCAACCCTCCCGCGTTACCAAAACTAGGATTTCCCATGTCAAGCGAACAAGCCTTGGTCATTTTTTCAGGCGGCCAAGATTCCACCACCTGCCTGCTGCAGGCCATTGAAAACTATGGCCGGAGCAATGTGCAGGCCATCACCTTTCAATACGGGCAACGCCACACCCTCGAGCTGGAATGCGCCCGCCGCATCGCGCAGGATTTGGGCATCACCCAAACCGTACTCGATCTCAGCCTGATGCAGCACATTACCCGCAACGCCTTAATGAGCAAAGATGCGGAAATTCAGACGGCCGCAAACGGCGTCCCCAACACCTTTGTCGACGGCCGCAACGCCCTGTTTCTGCTCTACGCTGCGATTTATGCCAAAGGCCAAGGCATCAAGCACATCATCGCGGGCGTATGCGAAACCGACTTCTCCGGCTACCCCGACTGCCGCGACGTATTCGTCAAATCCATGAACGTTACCCTCAATCTGGCCATGGATTACGATTTCCAAATCCACACCCCGCTGATGTATCTCACCAAAGCGCAAACCTGGAAGCTGGCCGATGATTTAGGCCGTCTGAATTATGTGCGCGAACACACCCACACCTGCTACAACGGCGTAGCCGGCGGCTGCGGCGAATGCCCGAGCTGCCTGCTGCGCGAGCGCGGATTGGCGGAATATCTGCAACAGAAAGCCCAAACATCATGAAGCAGCTTTACATGTTCTATCTCGGCGGCAACGCAGGACATGCCAATATCGAAGTACACGATGTCCAATTTATCGCCTGCAACAGCTGGCAAGAAGCCGTGCCCGCCCTGAAAGCCTTATGGTTCGGCGACCGCGACAAAATCCATATCGATGGCTGGCAAATCGTTTCCTGGGCAGACGGCTATGACATCAGCCTGTCCGAAGTGCCGCCCAATCAAGCCGAAAAACTGTATTTCGTCAATGTCGGCGGCTACCGCCGCGGCACGCTGGCCGAAGCCCACGATTTCGGCCTGTTTGTCGCCGCCACACCTGCCGAAGCCAAGCAAAAAGCACTGGCCGCCTTATTGCCCGACAGCCTGATACCGCACAAAGACAACCTCAAAGATGTGGACAACCTGCTGCCGCTTAGCGAAGTCGGCGGCCTGCATATCCACCTGACAGCCAATCCCGCAGGCAAGCCGTCTGAAATCGGCTTCCAAGGCTACCAACCGATTTAAACCATGAAAATCACCAAAATCTTCACTTTCGACTCGTCACACATGCTCGACGGTCACGACGGCAAGTGCCAAAACCTGCACGGCCACACCTACACGCTCGAAATCACCGTTTCAGACGGCCTGATACCGAACGGCGCGAAAAGCGGCATGGTCATGGATTTCACCGATCTCAAAGCCATCGTCAAACAAGCCATCATCGAGCCTTTCGACCACGCCTTTATCTACGACGGCAGCAATCCGCGCGAGCAGCAAATCGCCGCCCTGCTCGAAGGCTGGAACATGAAAACCCTGCGTCTGCCCTTCCGCACCACCGCCGAACACATGAGCATCGAGATGTACGGCCGTCTGAAAAAAGCAGGACTCAATGTCTGCCGCATCAAATTATGGGAAACCCCGACCTCATGCGCCGAATACGAAGGAGACCATCCATGAGCACATTAAGTCTGATTTTAGTATTACTGGTAGCCGCCGAACACTTCTACATCGCCTATCTCGAAATGACGCAGATTCCCGGCGAAAAAGCCGCAGCATTATTCAAGCTGCCGTATGAATTTCTGCAGCAGAAAAACGTGCAGAATATGTTCAGCAACCAAGGGCTTTACAACGGCTTTCTCGCCGTCGGCCTGCTGTGGGCGCAGTTTGCCGCCCCCGACAACGCACGCTTTTCCGCCACCATGCTGTTTCTCGGCTTCGTACTGATTGCCGCCGCATGGGGCACGTTTTCCACCGGCAACAAAGGCATCGTATTGAAACAAGGCCTGCCCGCCGCATTGGCCGCACTGGCAACCTGGGCGGCAGCATGACCGAAATCCGCCCCGCCGACCCGCAATACCGCATTGTCGAAATCTTCGAAAGCCTGCAAGGGGAAGGCTACAACACCGGCATGCCCGCCGTATTCATCCGCCTGGGCAAATGCAATTTAGCCTGCTCATGGTGCGATACCGACTATCTGACCTTCAAAATGCTCAGTCTCAGCGAAATTTTAGGCCGTCTGAAAAACCACACCGCCCGCAATATCATCATTACCGGCGGCGAGCCGACCATACAGCCGCATCTGGACAGCTTGTTGGACGCACTCAAAGCGCAAGGTTATTACCTTTGCATCGAAACCAACGGCCTCAACCCCGCACCGCCGCAAATCGACTTTATCTCCGCCAGCCCCAAAGCCTGCTACGCGGAAAAATACGCCAAGCAGTGCATCAAAACGGCAGATGAAGTGCGGATTGTCGCCGACGGCGATGTAACTGCCTTTGCCGAAGAAATGGAACGCAAAATCCGTGCCCGTCATTACTACCTGTCGCCGTGCGAGCAAAACGGTGAAATGAATATTTACGACACCATCCGCCAAATCGGCCTGCTCAACAGCCGCCCCGATGCCCCGGTACACTGGCAACTAAGCGTGCAAACGCACAAATGGGCAGGTATCGAATAAACCGCCCGTTCCAAAAACGGCAGGCATCAAAAAAAGCCGTCTGAAAAACCAAGTTTTTCAGACGGCTTTTTTAACAGATTACCGGCGCGATGCGTTTCATATAGTCGGAGTGTAAATTCTGATACAAGG
>NZ_BCWL01000227.1 GCF_001592185.1 Bergeriella denitrificans NBRC 102155 | reverse complement strand
GGGGCGGTGTCGGTAGTCGGGCAGGTAAGGGGTTCGGGGTGTGTCATTGCGGGAAAAGGCCGCCTTGTATCAGAATTTAATTTCTCCGACTATATTATTCCGGTTTGGCGTTTGGTAGCATCGGGGCGCTTTATCATCAGCCGATGCCGCTTTACATAATCCTCCTTTTCCGCAGACTTGGCGGCCGTTGCTTTTCCGCAGCAGGTTTTTCAGACGGCCTTTCCCCTGTATTTCAGACAATTACGCAAATAAAGCCGGGAAAGGGCGCAAGCGGTTTTGCTGAAAAGGGCAGTTATTGATAAAATGCACCATCGATACGGCCTGCCGCCGGAAAAGGGGCAGGATGCCGTCTGAAAATACACAAGGTATGGTATGAACAAACAAACACAATATGGCAAAGGCTTGTCCGGCTTTTTATCGGGTCTGCTGCTGGCAACGGCGGTCATCGTCGGTATCCTGTTTTTCCTGAATAAAGGCAACCAAACGGCCTTTAAAGACAGCGAAAGCAGCAAAGCCAAACCCGTTGAAACCGAGGTCTTGAAGCCGCAGCAGGTGGCTAAAGAAAAAGAAGCCGCCGAGCGCGCGCGTCTGGAGCGCGAAGCTGCGGAAGCGAAAGCCAAGGCTGAAGCGGAAGCCAAAGCACGCGCCGAGGCAGAGGCGAAAGCGCGTGCCGAAGCGGAAGCCAAAGCTGCTGCCGAGCAGGAAGAAGCCGCCCGCCGCGCGGAAGAAGAAGCAGAGCAGAAGCGCGCGCAGGAAGCCAAAGCCCGTGCCGATGCCCAAGCAGAGCAAGACCGCAAGCAGGCGCGTGCCGAGCGTGATGCCGCCGAAAAAGCCGCCGCGCAGAAACGCCAGGCCGAGCGCAAAGCCGAACTGGCCAAAAAACGTGCGGAAAAAGCCAAAGCCGACCAAGCGGCCGAGAAAAAAGCCGCAGCCGACCGCCTGACCGACAAGCAAAAAGCCCGCGCCGAGCGCAAGCTGGCCGAGAAAAAAGCAGCGGAAAAGAAAGCAGCAGAGAAAAAAGCCGCTGCCGCCAAAGCCGCTAAAAAAGAAGCCGACAAAAAGGCTGCCAAGCCGACCCCCGAGCAGATTCTGAACAGCGGCAGCATCGAAAAAGCCCGCAAAGCCGCCAGCGAAGAAGCGAAGAAACCGGCTGCCAAAGCCGCCGCCAAGAAAACCGAGAGCGTCGGCTCAGGTAAAAAAGTTCTGGTGCAGATGGGTTCTTACGGCGACCGCGCCAGCGCTGACGCGCAGCGTGCCAAGCTGGCGATGTTGGGCGTGCAGTCCAGCGTAGCAGCGGGCACGGCCAACGGTAAAAATGTGTACCGCGTGCAAAGCGGCGTGATGAGCCAGGAAGCGGCCAAGCGCGTGCAGCAGACTTTGCAGAAAAACGGCATCAGCAGCTTTACCCGGGCGGCCAACTGATGAAAGCCGCTGTGATGATGCAGAAAGCCGCAGTCTTATCGGCTGCGGCCTTACTCTTGCCTGCCGCATGGGCGGCGGAAGAAGGGCGCGATTATACCGTATGGGATAAACCCGTTGCCCAAACGCGTGCGGACAAGGTGGAGGTGTTGGAATTTTTCGGCTATTTTTGCCCGCATTGCTACAAGCTCGATCCCGTATTGCTGCGCCACAGCAAAACCTTTGCGCCCGATACTTATCTGCGTACCGAGCATGTGGTTTGGCAGCCGGAAATGCTGGGTTTGGCGCGGGTGGCTGCGGCTGTAAACAGCTCGGGCTTAAAGCATCAGGCCAATCCGGCCGTATTCCAAGCCGTGCAGGTGCAGGGCATCGATTTGAGCGACGAAGCCACGTTTACTCGATGGGCTGCCGCGCAGCGCGGTTTCGATGGGAAAAAACTGCTGGCCGCCTACCGCAGCCTGGAAAACCGCAAGCAGGCCGAGCGGATGCAGCAGCTGACCGTGCAGCACTATATCACGCAAACCCCGTTGGTGCTGGTGGGCGGAAAGTATCAGGTGAAGTTTCCCGACGGCTATGAGCAGGGCATGAAAACCGTTGATGAGCTGATTGCCAAAGTGCGCCGCGAGCGCGGTTTGAAATTCTGATGATTGATGAAGCACGGCCGGTTTGCTTCGCAATGAAACGATTAAGTAGGGCAGTCGTACCGGCTGCCCTTTGTTTTAAAGGCCGTCTGAAAGAGATTTATGGACATCGCATTATTATTCAAAGCCCTGATTTTGGGCATTATCGAAGGTTTGACCGAGTTTCTGCCGATTTCCAGCACCGGGCATCTGATTGTGTTCGGCGATTTGCTGAATTTCCACAGCAACGGCAAAGTATTTGAAATCGCCATCCAGCTGGGCGCGGTATTGGCGGTGATTTTCGAATACCGCAAACGCTTTACCGACATCATCGGCGGCATCGGCCGCGACCGCCGCGCCAACCGCTTCGTGCTCAATCTGGCCGTAGCTTTCGTGCCCGCAGCCGTGGTGGGTTTATTGTTCAGCAAACAGATTAAATTGTACCTGTTCAACCCGATTACCGTTGCCGCCATGCTGGTGTTGGGCGGCTTCTTCATCCTGTGGGTGGAAAAACGGCAAACCCGCAAAGCGCCGAAAGTGACCAGCGTGGACGATATGCGCCCGCGCGATGCTCTGGTGGTCGGCTGCGCGCAGATTTTCGCGCTGATTCCGGGTACGTCGCGCTCGGGCAGCACCATTATGGGCGGCATGCTGTGGGGTTTGGAGCGCAAAACCGCAACCGAGTTTTCCTTTTTCCTGGCCGTGCCGATGATGGTGGCCGCTACCGCTTATGATGTTTTGCGGCATTACAAACTGTTTACCCTGCAAGACATCGGCCTGATTGCCGTCGGCTTTGTCGCCGCCTTCATTTCCGGCCTGCTGGCGGTGAAAGCCCTGCTGAAATTCGTTGCCACCAAAAATTATGTGCCTTTTGCCTATTACCGCATCGCCTTCGGTGGCCTGATTTTACTGACTTGGCTGATGGGCTGGGTGGATTGGGCGGAATAAGCTGCCGGAATGATTTAAGCCGTCTGAAAACTTGGGTTTTCAGACGGCTTTTGTGTGGCAAAATA
>NZ_BCWL01000226.1 GCF_001592185.1 Bergeriella denitrificans NBRC 102155 | reverse complement strand
CTTCCTAAAAACAGCAATCTTAACTGCCGTCAGGTGGCTGAGCGCAGTCGAAGCCGCTCGAGACCGGCGAAAGGCTTCGACTACGCGCAGCCACCTAATCAGTTCATCATTTTCATTGCACACTTAACAGGCAGGAATGCAATACCACCGTCAACTACGGCTGCCCGGCTTCCGGCGCGCAGCCCTGCACCAGCAGGTTATCGACGATTTGATCGCCGTCGGCGCTTTCCATTTGCTCGTGGCGTACCAAAAAGCCGTTGGCTTCCCGATAAAAGTCTTGGCCGAATTCATTGCCTATGGTCCAGGTTTCATTGCCGTTGCTGAATGCGGTCAAATCTTCGTCGCTCAATTCCGGGCTGTAAGGTGCGGTAAACACCGCGCCTTGGAAGCGCACCTGCGCGGCCGGGCCGGCGTTGCTGCGGTAATAGCGCACCTCAATCCGTCCGCCGTCTTCGCAGCGGTAACGCTGCCACGCGGCGCGGCTCTGCTCGGCCAATGTGCCGCCGGGCTGCTGCGGCTCGGCTGCCGAAGCGGCAACATCGGATGCAGCTGCGTCCGGTGCGGAAGCAGCTGTGTCAGAAGCGGCCAGCGGCGCGGCACTTGCGGATGCCGCCTGCGGTGCGGAAGCGGCAGGCTGCTCGGTTTGCGCGCCACAGGCAGCCAGCAGCAGCGCGGCGGCGGGGATTAACAGTTTCGGTAAAAGCGGTTTCATCACAGTCATAGCGGTTACGGATTACATTCGGGATATCAGGGAGTGTATAGTCGGAGCGCAAGTTCTGACACAAGGCGAGCCAACGCCGTAGCAGAAATTACGCTACGACTGTAACACGAAGCGGCGGCGGATTTGCAGTTTTCCCGGCCAGGCCGTCTGAAAACGCGCTGATTTTTACCACCGCTCACACAACATCATGCAATATGCCGCATCTTAACGGGCTTTTGTCGCCGCCCCCGCCCAAACGCCGGCGACTATTTTTATGCGATTGCATCATAAAACGGGGTAAGTCTTGCTATAATGGCCTGTCGTACCCCGTTCTGATTTTGTTCGACTATAAAAAGAATTGCATCATGAGCCACACCCCATTACTGGATTTGATTGAGTCGCCCGCCGCGCTGCGTGCTTTGGACAAAGCGCAGCTGCCGCAGCTGGCTGCCGAATTGCGGCAATTCCTGCTGGAGTCGGTCGGGCAGACCGGCGGGCATTTCGCCAGCAACCTCGGCGCCGTCGAGCTGACGGTGGCGCTGCATTATGTGTACAACACACCTGAAGACAAGCTGGTATGGGATGTCGGCCACCAGAGCTATCCGCACAAAATCCTCACCGGCCGCAAAAAACAGATGCACACCATGCGCCAATACGGCGGGCTGGCGGGTTTCCCCAAGCGCAGCGAGTCGGCATACGACGCGTTCGGCGTGGGCCATTCCTCCACTTCCATCGGCGCGGCTTTGGGTATGGCCGTGGCCGACAAACTGGCAGGCAAAACCAACCGCAGCGTTGCCATTATCGGCGACGGCGCGATGACCGCCGGCCAAGCCTTTGAAGCGCTCAACTGCGCGGGCGATATGGATGTGGATTTGCTGGTTATTCTCAACGACAACGAAATGTCGATTTCCCCCAATGTCGGCGCGCTGCCGAAATATCTGGCCAGCAACGTTGTGCGCGATATGCACGGCCTGCTTTCCACCATCAAAGCACAATCCAGCAAAGTGCTGGACAAGCTGCCCGGCGCGATGGAAATCGCCCAAAAAGTCGAACACAAAATCAAATCGCTGGCCAGCGAAGCCGACCATGTGAAGCAGTCGCTGTCACTGTTTGAAAACTTCGGCTTCGACTACACCGGCCCCGTGGACGGCCACAATGTCGTGCAGCTTGCAGATGTATTAAAAGAACTACGCGGCAAAAAAGGCCCGCAGCTACTGCACGTCGTCACCAAAAAAGGCAACGGCTACAAGCTGGCGGAAAACGACCCCGTGAAATACCACGCCGTCGCCAACCTGCCCAAAGACGATATGCCGTCTGAAAATCCGCCCGCGCCCAGCCCCAAGCCCACTTATACCCAAATCTTCGGGCGCTGGCTGTGCGACCAGGCCGCCGCCGATACCCGCCTGGTTGCCATCACCCCCGCCATGCGCGAGGGCAGCGGCTTGGTCGAGTTTGAGCAAAAATTCCCCGACCGTTATTTCGATGTCGGCATCGCCGAGCAGCACGCCGTGACTTTTGCGGGCGGCTTGGCCTGCGAAGGCGCAAAACCCGTCGTCGCCATCTACTCCACCTTCCTGCAACGCGCTTACGACCAGCTGGTGCATGACGTTGCCCTGCAAAACCTGCCGGTGATGTTTGCCGTCGACCGCGCCGGCATTGTCGGCGCAGACGGCCCGACCCACGCCGGTTTGTACGATTTGAGCTTTTTACGCTGCATTCCCAATATGGTTATCGCCGCGCCGAGCGACGAAAACGAATGCCGCCTGCTGCTCTCCACCTGCTACCAAATCGACGCGCCGAGCGTGGTGCGCTATCCGCGCGGCAGCGGCTGCGGCGCACAAGTTTCAGACGGCCTCGATACCGTCGCCGTCGGCAAAGGCTTAATCAAGCGCAGCGGCAAACAAACCGCCATTATCGCATTCGGCAGCATGGTTCAGCCTGCCCTAAAGGCCGCCGAAGCATTGGATGCCACCGTTGCCGATATGCGCTTTGTGAAGCCCTTGGACGAAGCCCTGATACTCGAATTGGCGCAGTCGCACGACTACATCGTCACCACCGAAGAAAACGCCGAGCAAGGCGGCGCGGGCAGCGCGGTGTTGGAACTTTTGGCGAAACATAATATCCGCAAGCCCGTCTTACTGCTGGGCGTGGCCGACATCGTGACCGAACACGGCCCGGCCGATAAGCTCTTGGACGACTTGGGATTAAGCGCGCCCGCCATGCAGCAGCGGATTGCCGCCTGGCAGCAGACCTGCCGCTAAAGCAAAAGCCGTCTGAAAAAGCGGAACCGAGTGTTCCCTTTTTCAGACGGCTTTTTTGATACGGTAGAGGGGGACTATTCAAACCGAAACATTTATAA
>NZ_BCWL01000225.1 GCF_001592185.1 Bergeriella denitrificans NBRC 102155 | reverse complement strand
TCTCCGGCTATATCCAACCATCACACCAAAGGCCGTCTGAACGTGGTTTTAAAACGCAATCGAAGATTGCTGTAAAACCCGGTCAGACGGCCTTTGCCGTTTTTACCTGCCGCAAATACGTTAAAAATAGTAAGGCCGTCTGAAAGCGTGTAGAATATCGACCGTCTGTCACTCTGTGGTCTTAATCAAGACTTACCATTATGGACCTTCCCAGTTTAATTACTAAACAATATCCAATACCTACCACCATCTGAACACCCGCCGCAATGCGCCCCCGCAACAGGCGGGCGGAGCATTTATGAGCCTCGAACAAGAAAACCCTGCCGAAACCGTGCGCAACGATATGGAAAACGAAAGCGACGTAGAACGCATCGCCGCCGATTTCGACCGCATCCACGCCCTCTGCGAAATCCTCGAACCGGCATTCCCGCAAATCGAAGCGGGTACGCTGCTCGAAGACGAAACCCTCCGCATCAAACTCACCGAACTCTCCGCACTGTTGGCCGAGCTGCACCCCGCCGACGTTGCAGCGGTATTGGAATCGCTGCCGCCGCGCGAGCGCCACATCGTCTGGCTGCTGGTCGCACCGGAAGACGACGGCGAAGTCTTGCTGGAAGTATCCGATTCCGTGCGCGAAACCCTGATTGAGTCCATGGACAAAGACGAGCTCCTCGCAGCCGTCGACGACCTGGACGCAGACGAACTCGCAGAGCTGGCCGACGACCTGCCGCACCAAGTCGTCTACGAAGCCCTGCAAACCCGCGACGAAGAAGAGCGCGCGCAAGTGCAGGCGGCGATGTCTTACCAAGACCACCAAGTCGGCGCAATCATGGACTTCGAACTCGTCAGCATCCGCGCCGACGTCGCCTGCGAAGTCGTCCTGCGCTACCTGCGCCGCTTCGACAGCCTGCCCGACCACACCGACAAAATCTTCGTGGTCGATGAAAACGACGTCCTACAAGGCGTTTTGCCGATTCGCAAACTGCTGGTCGCCGATCCGGAAGAATTGGTGGAAAACGTCATGTCCACCGAAGTAGTGCGCTTCCGCCCCGAAGACGAAGCGGAAGAAGCCGCACAAGCGTTCGAACGTTACGACTTAGTTACCGCACCCGTGATTGACGGCGACAAAAAACTCATCGGCCGCATCACCATCGACGAAATCGTAGACGTAATCCGGGAAGAATCCGAAGCCGACATGCTGAACATGGCCGGTTTGCAGGAAGAAGAAGACCTGTTCGCCCCAATCTGGGATTCCGTAAAAAACCGCTGGATGTGGCTCGCCATCAACCTCTGCACCGCCTTTCTCGCCAGCCGCGTCATCGGCGCCTTTGAAGGCAGCATCGAAAAAATCGTCGCACTCGCCGCCCTGATGCCGATTGTCGCCGGCATCGGCGGCAACTCCGGCAACCAAACCATCACCATGATTGTGCGCGCCATGGCATCCGGCCAGATTACCGACGCACAGGCCTGGCGGCTGCTGAAAAAAGAAGTCGGCGTGGCACTCGCCAACGGCCTGATTTGGGGCAGCGTCATGGGCTTGGTAGCGTGGCTGCTTTACGGCAGCTTCGGCATCGGCCTCGTCATGGTCGCCGCCATGACCCTCAACCTGCTGCTTGCCGCCGTGATGGGCGTCATGATACCCACCGCCATGGAAAAAGCCGGCCGCGACCCCGCACTCGGCAGCTCGGTATTGATTACCGCCGTAACCGACTCGGGCGGTTTCCTGATTTTCTTGGGACTGGCGACGGTGTTTTTGCTGTAAACGTCTATCAGGCCGTCTGAAAATACGATTTTTCAGACGGCCTTTTTTATTCAACTCAATCTCTTACAGCGGTAGGTCGGGCACTTTTGCCCGACAGTATCCGGCTTCGGATACGGTTCGGCTATGCCGGAAATGTCGGGCAAAAATGCCCGACCTACGGTTTCCATGGCCGTCTGAAATATTGGGTTGGGAACCCAAGTGATAACAGATGGTACGCCGGGGCGCATCCTATCCCTTACACGCATTAAAAAGTAGCGGTAGCCGTAGGACGGGCATCCCTGCCCGTCGCTTTGCCGCAAGGCAAAGAACACAGCTCAATAAATGGTTTATCTCATTCTACGAATGAGCGACGGGCAAGGATGCCCGTCCTACGGCTGGCGACGGTATTTTTATTGAGAAGACAAGAAACCGCCTGCCATTTGCCGTCTGAAATATTGGGTTAACTACCCAAGCTACGCGGTTCTATAAAAAAGGCCGTCTGAAAATATCACATTTTCAGACGGCCTTTTTTATTCAATTCAAACCCTTACAGGTAGAACTTTTCCAAGACTTTCAAATTCTCATCCAATTTATACACCAGCGGCTGGCCGGTCGGGATTTCCAAGCCCATGATGTCTTCGTCGGAAATGCCTTCGATGTGTTTGGCCAAAGCGCGCAGCGAGTTGCCGTGCGCCGCCACCAAAACGCGTTTACCGCTCAAAATGGCCGGGGCGATTTGGTCTTCCCAGAAAGGCAGTACACGCTCCAAAGTGACTTTCAGATTTTCACCGTCCGGCACCACGTCGCTCGGCAGATGGGCATAGCGGCGGTCGTTGTGGGCGGAAAACTCATCGTTTTTATCCAGCAGCGGCGGCAGGGTGTCGTAGCTGCGGCGCCAGATGTGCACTTGCTCGTCGCCGTATTTTTCTGCGGTTTGTTTTTTGTCCAAACCTTGCAGCTGGCCGTAGTGGCGTTCGTTCAAACGCCAGGTTTTGATTTGGGGCACAAACAGTTGGTCGGATTCTTCCAGCACGATGTTGCAGGTTTTGATGGCGCGGGTCAGTACGGAAGTAAAGGCGATGTCGAACTCATAGCCTTTTTCTTTCAGTTTTTTACCTGCGGCTGCGGCTTCCGCCAAACCTTGTTCGCTCAGTTTCACATCGCGCCAGCCTGTAAACAGGTTTTTCGCATTCCATTCGCTTTGTCCGTGGCGGATAAATACCAATTCCATAGTTTGCTCCAGTGTAAACGGTTAAACATTCCAGCTGTATTTATAACATATTTGCCCGCGCGGCGGGACGGGATTTGCACCGAAATTGACTTACCGCAGCGTGTGCCGGCTATATCG
>NZ_BCWL01000224.1 GCF_001592185.1 Bergeriella denitrificans NBRC 102155 | reverse complement strand
AAGAGAAATGACGTCAACACCCTGCCGCAAAATTTCTTTGCGTAATTTGACAATTTATTGTTTTTATAAATTTTTATTTTCATCTTTCCGGCAAACACCGGCCGCTACAAAATAAAAACGCCCGTTAAAAAAAGCCGTCTGAAAATTTCAGACGGCTTTTTAAATGATGATTTTCCGTTTTAGTCTTTACGGAAGCTGTCGTGACAGGCTTTGCAGCTTTGGCCGACTTGGCCGAATGCGGCTTTAACGGCATCGACATTCTCGGCAGTAGCGGCGGCGGTATTCAATGCGGCAACGGCGGCAACGAATTTTTCAGCTTCTTGTTGGAACTCTGCTGCTTTGCTCCACACTTCCGGCTTGGCTTCGGATTCTTCCTGCGCGCTGGCTTCGGTGTAGTGCGCCCACGGTTTATCGGCATTGGCGTTCAGCTTTTCGGCTGCCGCTTTGAATGCGGCAGCATCGTAGGCGGTTTCGCCTTTCACCATTTTACCCATAACGCCGAAATCTTCTTTAAAGGCTTTCATCAGCTGTTCGCGTGCTTCAACATCGGCCTTAGCGCTGCCGGCAGGTGCTGCGGCGGCGGCTTGCTCGGCGGGTTTTTCAGACGGCTTTTCGGCTTGACCGCCACAAGCAGCCAGCAGCAATACGGACAATACGCCCGCGCTCAGAAGGGATTTTTTCATTTGTGTTCCTTATATAGGTATGGTTTGGATTGGGATATTTTAATTTATGATGTGTGCGGACAGGCCGCGCTGTATGCAAATGCTATCAGCTATCGAAATCCAGTCAAGCAATCCGGCTGTTTTTGCTTTTGTTAACAATCAGTAACAGATACAGGCCGTCTGAAAACGACTTTTTCGATACCGCCGCCCTACCGGTTTCAGCGTTTAATCTCGCCCTGAATGGCACGGATATTGGCTTCCCGGTCGCGCACGGCTTGATTCAGACGGCTGATTTTAGCCTGGTCGCCTTTCTTTTTCGCCACATTCAGCTGCGCTTTGGCGCGGGCGAGTGCCGCCTGCTCGTTGCGGATTTCATTTTGCAGAATCTGCTTGCGGGTCAGCTGCGGCTTGGGTTTGGGCGCCGGTGCGGCAATAATGGGGGCGGGGGTGATCTTGCTTTTTTTGTTTAACGCGGCGGCGCGCTCTTTGGCGGATTTCAAACCTGCGGCACTGGTGCTGCTTTTACCGTTACGCAGCTTCACATCGATACGCGGCTGGGCGGCCGGCGCGCTGTTGGTGACGCTGCCGGCCACGTCGGCTTCGGTCAGCGGCTTCATGATTACGTCGTCATCTATTTTGTAGGCGATGTTGCGCTTGGTTTCGGCTTTAATCTGCTCGGTTTCCTGCAGCTTTTTCTCAATCTGCTCGGGCGTGAACTCGGCCGTGCCGTCCATGCTTTCGGTCACGCAGCGGCCGCCGGCGCCCTCGGGGCAGATTTTGTCGGCATGGGCGGAAAAAGCAGCGCCAGCGGCCAAACAGGCAATCAAGGTGTAAATAATGGATTTCATGTGTGCGGATATCCAATCCAAGTATTTGGGCAAATCGGGCTATTATACTATGCCGTCTGTAAACTTCGGTGCACAACCGTAAAAGCCGGTCGGTATAGACTTATCGCAGGGCGATGTCTATAATACGCGTTTCCTTACGGGAGTAGCCATCCGGGGTGCTTATGACTACCGGAGCCGTTGTCAACATATTTGCCTTTGGGCATGGCAGCGGCATCTGCCGCTCGAGCTGCAGACAGGCAAGACGTAAGCGCTCCGGCAGCCTGTGGGCAGCCGCCGATGCGCTTTCTGTTTTGCCCACACCAGCCTGAGTATCTTGATATGGAAGCTTTATTCTCTTCAACTTTGGGTGTCGCCATCGCGGAAATCGGCGATAAAACCCAACTCCTCGCTCTCTTTCTGGCAGCGCGTTTCGCGCAGAAAAACGCCATCGTCGCCGGCATCTTCGTTGCCACTTTGCTTAACCACCTGCTTTCTGCCGTACTCGGCGTATGGCTGGCGCAATTTGTATCCCCCGATACCATGAAATGGATCGTCGGCGGCAGCTTTATTGCGGTCGGACTGTGGCTGCTGCTGCCCGACAAAGACGACAATCCCGATAACCGCTGGCTCAAATACGGCGCATTCGGCGCAACCGTATTGCTGTTTTTCATGGCGGAAATCGGCGACAAAACCCAAATCGCCACCGTCTTGCTGGCGGCCAAATACCAATCGCTACTCTGGGTGGTGTTCGGCAGCACGCTGGGGATGATGCTGGCCAACGTGCCCGTTGTGTATCTCGGCGAAATGCTGATGAAAAAAATCCCGGCCAAAGCCGTACGCTTCGCCGCCTGCGCCCTGTTCTGCGTTTTGGGCTTAATGACCCTGGCCGGCGGCGGCATTACCCTACACTAAAAGCCGTCTGAAAAATGCTGGAAATCTTATTGCAAACGGCCGATTTCGTGGCCGTCAACAAACCGCCGGGCATCGCCGTACACCAAGAAGCGGGCGCGGACAATCTGCAGCAGATGCTGGCCGCGCAGCTCGGCGTGCCGCAATTATGGCTGCTGCACCGCTTGGACAAACCCACCAGCGGCGTATTGCTGTTTGCCCGCCACCCGCAGGCCGCGTCCGACTTGGCGCAGCAGTTTGCCGGGCGGCAGATGCACAAAACCTACCTGGCCCTCAGCGACGGCAAACCCGCCAAAAAACAGGGTTGGGTCAAAGGCGGCATGGAAAAATCGCGGCGCGGCACTTGGAAGCTGACGCGCGCTACGGAAAACTTCGCCGTAACGCACTTTACCAGCCGCGCCCTTGCCCCCGGCCTGCGCCTTTTTCTGCTCAAACCGCATACCGGCAAAACACACCAGCTGCGCGTGGCCATGAAATCCCTGTCCGCCCCGATTTTGGGCGATACTGCTTACGGCGGTACTACTGCACCCCGCCTGTTTCTGCACGCCTGGCGCATCGCCTTTGAATACGGCGGCACTCATTTCGACATCACCGCCCCACTCGACCTCAGCTGGCCGTCTGAAACCGCAACCGCATTGCAGGAAATGACGTTAACCTATAGTCGGAGAGTAAATTCTGATACAAGGTGGCAA
>NZ_BCWL01000223.1 GCF_001592185.1 Bergeriella denitrificans NBRC 102155 | reverse complement strand
TTCAGACGGCCTTTTATATCATCCTTAGCCTTGAAACCCGGCCGTCTGAAACCATATACTTTTTTATTTCCGTGTTTTGAAAGCAGAGAAGAAATGAGTAAAACCGTCCACTATTTGAAAGACTACCGATCCCCTGCATACGAGGTGTGCAAAACCGATCTGCATTTCGATATTTTCGACAGCCATACGCAGGTAAAGTCGCGCTTGGTGGTGAATCCGAAAAGGGCGGGCGAGCCGTTGGTGTTAGACGGTTCGGCGGAGCTGCTGTCGCTGAAAATCGACGGCGAAACGGTGGCTTATGAGCTGGATTTGGCAAACGAAAAGCTGACGGTGCGCGATGTGCCGTCTGAAAGTTTTGTGGTGGAGGTGGAAACGCGCCTGCTGCCGCAGGAAAACAAATCGCTGATGGGCTTGTATGAGAGCGGCGGCAATCTGTTTACCCAGTGCGAGCCGGAGGGTTTCCGCAAGATGACGTTTTATCCCGACCGTCCGGATGTGATGTCGAAATTCACCACCACCATCACGGCGGATAAGAAGCGTTATCCGGTGCTGCTTTCCAACGGGAATAAAATCGACGGCGGTAATCTTTCAGACGGCCGCCATTGGGTGAAATGGGTGGATCCTTTTGCCAAGCCGAGCTATTTGTTTGCTTTGGTGGCGGGCGATTTGGCGGTGACGAAAGATACGTTTACCACGCAGAGCGGGCGCGAGGTGGCGGTTGAGTTTTACACGACGGAAGCGGACAAGCCGAAAGTGCCGTTTGCGGTGGAGTCGTTGAAACATGCGATGAAGTGGGACGAGGCGCGCTTCGGTTTGGAATACGATTTGGATGTGTTTATGGTGGTGGCCGTCGGCGACTTCAATATGGGTGCGATGGAAAACAAGGGTTTGAATATTTTCAACACCAAATATGTGCTGGCCGACAGCCAAACCGCGACCGATGCGGATTTCGAGGGTATCGAGTCGGTTATCGGGCATGAGTATTTCCACAATTGGACGGGCAACCGCGTCACCTGCCGCGACTGGTTCCAGCTTTCGCTCAAAGAGGGTCTGACGGTGTTCCGCGATCAGGAGTTTTCGGGCGACCGCGCCGGCCGCGAGGTGCGGCGTATTGAAAACGTGCGCCTGTTGCGCCAGCACCAGTTTCCCGAAGATGCGGGTCCGACGGCTCATCCGGTGCGCCCCGCCAGCTATGAGGAAATGAACAATTTTTACACCATGACCGTGTATGAGAAAGGCGCGGAAGTGGTGCGTATGTATCACACGCTGCTGGGCGAAGAGGGTTTCCAAAAGGGCATGAAACTGTATTTCCAACGCCACGACGGGCAGGCGGTCACCTGTGATGATTTCCGCGCGGCGATGGCGGATGCGAACGGCGTCAACCTCGACCAATTCGCGCTGTGGTACAGCCAGGCCGGTACGCCGGTGTTGGCTGTTACAGGCCGTCTGAAAGACAACGGCGATTATGTGTTGAACGTCAAACAAAGCATTCCCGCCACGCCCGATATGGCGGAAAAGCAGCCGATGATGATGCCGCTGAAAGTGGCCTTGCTGGATGCGGAAAGCGGCGTTCAGACGGCCTTCGGCTATCAGGGCGCGATTGTGAACGAAGCGGTATTGGTTGTCACCGAAGCCGAGCAGGAATTTACGCTGGCAGGCGTGGGGCGGAAAGTCGTGCCGTCGCTGCTGCGCGGTTTTTCCGCGCCGGTGCATTTGAATTATCCGTACAGTGATGCGGAGCTGGCCTTGCTGCTGTCGCACGACACCGATGCGTTTGCCCGTTGGGAGGCGGCGCAAACGCTGTACCGCCGCGCAGTGGGTGCCAATGAACACGCGCTCTCGCAGGGCGTGCCGCTGCCCGGGCACGGCGAATTGCTGGCGGCGGTGGGCTATGTGTTGCGCGCCGATGTGAATCCCGCGTTTAAAACCCTGCTGCTGCAAGTGCCGTCTGAATCCGAATTGTGGGCGGACGGCAGCGACATCGACCCGATGCGCGTTTATCGGGCGCGGGAGGCTTTGCTGGATTTAATCGCGCAAACCTACGCCAACGAGATCGCCGAATTGCGCCTGACGGCACAGGATCAGGAAGAGCAGGGCGGCGGTGAAGTGTACGAATACGAACCCGACCGCGCCGGATGGCGTGTGTTGCGGAATGCGATGCGTGCGCTGGCCTTGCGCGCCGAGCCGAAAACCATAGACTTTATCGCGCTCGAATACGACAAAATGGCGCAAAACATGACCCACGAATGGGGCATGCTCTCGGCCGCCAACCATCATGAAAGCGGCAAACGCAATGAGTTGCTGGATAAATTCGCCGCCAAATTCGCCGATGACGCGCTGGTGATGGACAAATATTTCACGCTCATCGGCTCCAGCCGCCGCAGCGATACGCTCCAGCAGGTTCAGACGGCATTGAGCCATCTGAAATTCAGCTTGGAAAACCCGAACAAAGCGCGTTCGCTGCTGGGCGCGTTCAGCCGCAACGTGCCGCATTTCCATGCGGAAAACGGTAGCGGTTATGCCTTTTTGGCCGGAAAAGTGTTGGAAATCGACCGCTTTAATCCGCAGGTGGCGGCAAGGCTGGTGCAGGCGTTCAATATCTGCAACAAGCTCGAACCCAAACGCCGCGCCTTAATGCGTGCCGAATTGCAAGGCATCGCCGCGCAAGAGGGCTTGTCGAAAGACGTGGCCGAGATTGTGGGCAAAATCCTGGCCTGAGGCCGTCTGAAAAACCATGTGCAAACGGTGTCGGGCGGTCAATTCCACGCCCGATAACCAGTTCGTCAGGTTGATATAAGGCAATAAACCGCCAGCCATACCGACGATACGGAGCAAGCGTTAGCACAGGTTTACATAAAACAATCAACCTTGCCGATGAGTGTTTATGATTGTAAAATCGTCAACACTCATTTTATTTCAATAACAGGCAGAAAAATGGAAAAACCCAACTTAACCGACGAACTGGTGCGCTTGGCCGAGCTGCGCGACAAAGGCATCTTGACCGAAGAAGAATTCCAGCAGCAAAAGCAGCGCCTGTTGGCACAAAACAGCCAACAAGAAAGCGCAGAGCCGGATTTACCCCCCCCCCCCCCA
>NZ_BCWL01000222.1 GCF_001592185.1 Bergeriella denitrificans NBRC 102155 | reverse complement strand
ATAGTCGGGCAACACAGGCTGCCCGCCGTAAGCTGTATCCATGACATCAATCGGCGGCAGCAGCTAATCATGCTTTTTAATAACAGCCCTTCCCCGCTCCGGTATCGAAACCCGCCATGCACACTTTATCTTCCGAAGCCCGCGCCCGCGAAGCCCGCCGGCGTCTGCGTACCGCCCGCCGCCTGGCCGGCGGCCTTTTGCTGGCGGCTGCGCTGCTGTTTGCCGTTGCCGCTTATTACCGCCCGCACTACGCTTGGTTGGGCTATGTCAAAGCCTTTGCCGAAGCGGCCATGGTCGGTGCGCTGGCCGACTGGTTTGCCGTAACCGCATTATTCAGACGGCCTTTCGGCCTGCCCATTCCGCACACGGCCATTCTGCCGCGCAAGCAGGCGCGGATTGCGGAGGAGCTGGGGCGCTTTATCGGCCACCATTTTCTGCAGGAAAAACCGATTGCTTTGCGCGTTTACCGCATGAAGTCGTCTGAAAAACTGCTGGCCGCTTTGGCCGGCGACGATATGCGCCGCCGCTGGCTGCCTGCGGCGGCACGCCGTCTGCCGATGCTGCTGGCGACCGCCAAACCCGAGCAGGCGGCGCGTTTTGCCGCCATGATGCTGTCGCAACGCTACACCGGCGAAAAAATCGGCCGGGCGCTGGCCGACGGCTTGCGGCTGCTTAAAGCCCACGGTCTGCGCGAGGCATTTTTCAACAGTTTAATCCAGCAACTGCGCCGCTGGCTGCAGCAGCCCGATACGCGCGACATGCTGGAGCAGCATCTGCGCGAGTGGGCGGCGAAAATCGAAGGCGATGCGCCCAGTGCGTGGGACAAACTCAAAGCAGCGATGAAAAGCACGCTGGTGGAAAAAGTGGACGATTGGGCTGCCGCCAAAGCGCTGGAATGGGCAGAGAGCTATCTGGAAGCCGCCGCAGCGGGCGGCGACAGCGTCCTACGCCGCCGCTTCGACGATCAATACGATTTACTGGCCGAGCGTTTGGCGACTTCAAAAGCCTGGCACAAGCGTTTGGAAGCGGCCAAACGGCATATCGCCGCGTCGCCCGAGCTGCTGCGCGTCTTGGAAAACACCTGGCGCGGCCTGCCGGAATGGGCGGAAGAAGACCTTGCCCGCCAACCTTCCCTGATTGAAGCGCAGCTGCACAAGCTGCTGGACCATATGCTGGCACAAGCAGCGGCTTATCCGCAGTTTATGCGCCGCGTCGATGTCCGTATCGCGCTGGCGGCGCGTGCATTGGTTACGCGCTACCGCGACCGCGCAGCGCAGTTTGTGGCCGACAAAGTCAAAAGCTGGGACAGCGACGAGATGGTGGAAAAGCTGGAATTAAGCGTCGGCCGCGATTTGCAGTATATCCGCATCAACGGCACGCTGGTCGGCGGCCTGGTCGGACTGGTGATTTATTCGGTTTCGCAGCTGATTTAAGGCCGCAAAGGCCGTCTGAAAACGGCGCGTCGGCGGATATTGCGATGCATCAACCAAACTGTTTGAAAATTACATACTCTGCGCTTCCCTACCCGCCGCCGCTTGCCCGCGCTGCCGTATTTCCCGCCCGATTGCGTCCGCAGCGGCGCTTTCCGCCTGTAATTTTATATCTTGCAAAAACGCCGAATATCAGTATCATGGCAAATGTTTGCGTTAACGTCAGTTAAGCACATTGTTTGATTTGCAATAAATTAAAGTATGGTCGAAGAACACAAGAATGAGACAAGGCCGCAAGCTGCGGCAAGGCCGTATCATTCTGCGTTCAATGACTATAGAAAGGCGCTTCATGTCCCAAACTACCCAACAGCAAAACCACAGCTCCGCGCTGGTGGTATTAAGCTCGCTGTTTTTCATGATGGGTTTCATTACCTGCATGAACGACATCCTGATTCCGCACCTGAAAGCCATTTTCGACCTCACTTATGTGCAGGCGATGCTGATTCAGTTCTGCTTCTTTACCGCCTATGCCATCATGTCGATTCCCATGGGCCATCTGGTGGAAAAAATCGGCTATAAAAACGGCGTCATCGGCGGCTTTTTGCTGACTGCCGTAGGCTGCATCCTGTTTTACCCCGCTGCGGGCAGCCACTCTTACGCCATTTTCCTGGGCGCACTGTTTATCCTGGCTTCTGGCGTGACCCTGATGCAGGTGGCGGGCAACCCGTATGTGACCCTGCTCTCTAAGCCCGGCAAAGAATCCGCCACCCTGACGCTGGCTCAGGCATTCAACTCTTTGGGTACGACCATCGCCCCGCAAATCGGCGCCTTCCTGATTTTGGCCGACGCCACCCAGTCTGCCAGCAAAGCCGAGCAGATTTCTTCCGTGCAAATCCCCTATTTGGGCTTGGCCGGCTTGCTGATTATTCTGGCCGTGGTCGTGAAAATGATTAAGCTGCCGGACGCGCGCAAAATCGCTCATGCGGAAACCGAACACAACCACGACGGTAAAACCAGCGTATGGCAATACAAACATCTGGTCTTCGGCGCAGCGGCCATTTTCTGCTACGTCGGCGCAGAAGTATCCATCGGCTCGCTGCTGGTAAACGTCATGGGCGAGCTCAAAGGCCTCGACCACGCCGCCGGCGCGAAGCTGCTGTCGGTTTACTGGGGCGGCGCGATGATCGGCCGCTTCCTCGGCTCGGCCGCCATGTCCAAAATCGCACCCAACAAATACCTGGCCTTTAACGCCACCGCCGCCGTTGCGCTGCTGCTGGTTGCCATTTTGGCGACCGATGCCGACGTAGCCATCTGGTCGCTGCTGGCCATCGGCTTTTTCAACGCCATCATGTTCCCGACCATCTTCTCGCTGGCCACCAAAGGCTTGGGCAAATTCACCAGCACCGCCTCCGGCGTGGTGTGTACCGCAATTGTCGGCGGCGCGATTGTGCCGGTGATTCAAGGCTGGGCAGCCGATACTTACGGCCTGATGGTGTCCTTCGTGGTATCCGCCATCTGCTACGTTTACATCGTATTCTTTGCCGTACAGGGCTATAAGGCCGACGAAGCCTAAGTATGACCCTTATGAACAAAAAGCCGTCTGAAAATTCGTTTTCAGACGGCTTTTTTTCGGCATCTTGCCGCCTTGTCTCATTCTATATTCTTCGACTA
>NZ_BCWL01000221.1 GCF_001592185.1 Bergeriella denitrificans NBRC 102155 | reverse complement strand
TATAGTATCGTATTCTTATTCAGTTATTTAACAATATAGATAGTCATATGCAAAAGCCGTCTGAAAACATGATTTTTCAGACGGCTTCGATTGCGCTCAGCCGCCGGTCTGCACGATAAAGGTGATTGGCGATATCTGCACTTTAGTCAGAAAAACGCCGCCCCGCCGTTTACTGCCCGCGCAGGAATAAGGCGTCCAGCTCTTTCAGCGTCAGCTTCACCCAAGTCGGGCGGCCGTGGTTGCACTGGTTGCTGCGGGGGGTGCGTTCCATATCGCGCAGCAGGGCGTTCATTTCGGGCAGGGTGAGTTGGCGGCCGGCGCGGACGGAGCCGTGGCACGACATGGTGGCGAGGATTTGGTTTTCCAGCGCGGCGATGGTTTGGCTTTCGCCGTGTTGTGTCAGTTCGTGCAAAACGTCGCGGGCGAGGGCGGCAGGGTCGGTTTTGCCGAGCATGGCGGGTACGGTGCGCACGGCCAGGGTGTTGCCGCCCAGGTCGGAAAGCTCCAGGCCGTAGTTTTTCAGGGTGTCGGCGTGGTCGGCGAATGCGGCGGTTTCTTCGTGTCCGGCAGTGAAGGTAACGGGTATCAGCAGCTGCTGGCTTTGCAGATGGCCGGCGGTATCGCGCTGGTGTTTCATTTTTTCGTAGTTGACGCGCTCGGCGGCGGCGTGCATATCCACCAAAATCAGGCTCTCTTCGGCTTGGGCGAGTATGTAGATGCCCAGCAGTTGGGCGATGGCGAAACCGAGCGGCGGCAGTTCGGGCGCGGGTGTGCCGTCTGCATCGTCGGTGCGGTAGTTTGGCGCGGCGGCGTTTTCAGACGGCATGGAACTGCTGTCCGGTACTGTGGCGCTTGGCTCGAAGCCGATACCGCCTGCGGGTGATTTTTTGAACAATTCGGCGTAGGTTTGCAGCGCGGCCTGGTTTTCGCGCAGGGAGAGGCTGCGCTGCTGCGGGGTGCGGGCGGCTTGGTAGGGCATGGGCGCGGTTTTGCCGCTGCTTGCGTTCGGGTAGTCGAAACGGCTTTGCTGCGGGGCGGCGGTCAGGCTGAGGCCGTCTGAAAATGGGTAATCGGTTTGCGGCGCTGCGCTGTTTTCAGACGGCTTTACGCCCATTACGTCGTGCAGGATTTCGCCGGCATTGCTGACGCTTTCGGTTTGGTCGGCGCGGGTGTCGGCCAGCGCTTTGTTGATGCTGTGGAACACGAGCTGGTGCACCTGCCGGCTGTCGCGGAAGCGGATTTCGGTTTTGGTGGGGTGTACGTTGACATCGACGGCTTCGGGCGGCAGCTCCAAAAACAGGACGAATGCGGGTGTGAGCGCGTTGTGCAATACGTCGCGGTAGGCTTGTTTGACGGCATGCAGCATGACTTTGTCGCGCACGAAGCGGTGGTTGACGAAGCAGTATTGTTTGTCGCTTTTGCCTTTGGCGAAGGTGGGTTTGGATACGGCACCGTAAAGCCGCATGATGCCTGCGCCGCTGTCGATTTCCAGCGAGGCCGTCTGAAAATCGTCTCCGAGAATGGCGGCGATGCGTTCGTTTTGGCTGTGTGCGGGGTAGTGGAACACGCTTTTGCCGTCGCGTTTGAGCGAGAAGGCGATGTGCGGGTGCGCCAGCGCCAAGCGTTCGAGCATGGTGGCGCAGTGGGCGTATTCGGTGTTTTCCGATTTGAGAAACTTGCGCCGCGCGGGGGTGTTGAAGAAGAGTTCCGCCACTTCGACGGTGGTGCCGACGGGGTGGGCGGCGGCGGCGGGTGTGCTGAGTTTGCCGTCTTCGGCTTTGACTTGGTGGGCGTGCGCGCTGTCGGCCTGGCGGCTGGTCAGGGTCAGGCGGCTGACGGAGGCGATGCTGGCCAAGCCTTCGCCGCGAAAACCCATGCTGGCGACGTGTTCCAAATCGTTGAGGGTTTGGATTTTGCTGGTGGCGTGGCGGTGCAGTGCCAATTCGATGTCGTCGGGGTGGATGCCGCTGCCGTTGTCGGTGACGCGGATTAAGCGGATGCCGCCGCCCGCCAGCTCGACTTCTACCGCCGTTGCGCCCGCATCGATGCTGTTTTCCACGATTTCTTTCAGCGCGTTGGCAGGGCGTTCCACCACTTCGCCGGCGGCGATTTGGTTGACAAGATGATCGGGCAGGGTGGCAATTCGGGACATCGGCAGCTTTCGTATTCGGAGCGGGATAAGGGTTGATTATAGCAAAAAGCCGTCTGAAAACGCGGTTTCAGACGGCTTTTTTGTTGCTTTCGGCTTGCAGCAGACCGATTATTTGCTGCTCCACCATTTGCCGTAAATCGGACGGCCGAAGTGGGCCAATACGGCAATCATTGATACTTCGATGGAAACGGACCAGTAAATGTGGCCGAGGATTTCGCTGAAGTTTTCGGCGAAGTTCAGGTTCCACAGCCAGCCGGTCGCGCCGTCGGCGTAGGCGGGATTACGGAAGCCCAGCGCGGGAATCAGGAAGCCGTGCATCACAACGGTGATGATGATGCCGTAGAGCGCGCCGTACCACAGACGCATTTTGGACCAATACATCGAACCGACCACATAGACAAAGGCAAAGACAAAGCTGAACAGCCAGTGGTACAGGGTTACTGCGCCCAAGATGCTGTTGCCTTGGTAAACGTAGTCCAGCGAGTGTTGGTTAAAGCCCAACCAGCCCAGCCAGGCATCAATGTGCGCGCCCGGAGGGGAGATTTCGCCCGGCATACGCGGCGGGGTGTTGACTTCGGAACCCCATTTCACCAGCGAGCTGATGAAGCCGCCGACCAGAGTGGTCCATAAAATGATTTTGCCGTTGAGGCTTTTTTCGTTATGCATATCTGTAATCCTTTTTTCCGGATGTGTGAGAATGATGTAATTTTATTTCTCAATTTGGGCGATTGTCTAATGCTTTTACGGATTGGTTTGATATATATCAAGTGTATTGTTAAATTTTCTAATATTTGGATTGTTAATATATTGAAATTGTTAAATAAGTTTGGTCTTTGGGCTGGGTGGTGCTTGGGTAATCGGATTGCTTGTCGAGTACTTCAATAAGGTCAGCTTGGTATAAGAAATATCTTTAAGTCAAACTGATAAGCTCCGTCGTACGGGGCATTTCTCT
>NZ_BCWL01000220.1 GCF_001592185.1 Bergeriella denitrificans NBRC 102155 | reverse complement strand
TCAAGCCCCCTCTTTGAGCCGGGCGAACCAATGCCGTAGCAGGATTTAAGTTCGACGACGATACAATGCGGTGCGGCGGCAAAATCAAGAATATCAAGCAAGAGGTTACAGATGGATTTACGACAAAAAATCGCAGAAAGCCCGATGAGCGGCTATCAATGGCTGGTGGTGGCTTTGGCCGTGCTGCTGAATATGCTCGACGGCTTTGATGTACTGGCGGTGGCCTTTACCGCCAAAAGCATTCAGGCGGAATTGGGCTTGGACGGCGCACACATCGGCACGCTGATGAGCGCGGGCCTGCTGGGCATGACGCTGGGCTCGGTGTTTCTCGCGCCGCTGGCCGACCGCTTCGGCCGCCGCCCGCTGCTGATTTTTTCGACCGCGCTGTCGGCATTGGGTATGCTGATGACGTATTTCGCGCATTCGGTGGAGAGCATCGCCTTGTGGCGCGTGGTAACAGGCTTGGGCGTGGGCGGCATTTTGCCGTGTACCAATGTGATTGTCAGCGAATATTCCAATAAAAAATGGCGCGGTTTGGCGATTGCCATTTATGCATCGGGCTTCGGCATCGGCGCGATGCTGGGCGGGATGTCGGCGGTGGTGCTGCAAGACAGCTACGGCTGGCGCTCGGTCTTTTTAATCGGCGCGGTGCTGACGCTGGCGGCGGTGGCCGTATTGATGGCGTTGCTGCCGGAATCGGTGGAATATCTGTTGAACAAGCGTCCGGCCGATGCGCGCGCGCGTTTGGATAAAATCACCGCCAAAATGGGTTTGGGCGGCGATTGGGCCTTCCCCGAAGCGGCGCAGCAGGTGAAAAAAGCCAAAGTATCCGTATTGCGCCTGTTTGAGCCGAACTATATCAAAACCACGCTGCTGATTTGGGTGGCCTTTATTACCGTGATGGCGGCGTATTACTTTATCAGCTCGTGGACGCCCGCGCTGCTGGAAGAAGCCGGTATGGCGAAAACGCAGAGCCAAACCGTGGGCATGGCGATTTCCATCGGCGGCGCCATCGGATCGCTGGTGTTCGGCGTATTGGTCAGCCGCTGGACGCCGCGTGCGGTATTGATTGCCTTCGCCTTGGCGGCGGCGGGCGCGGTATTTGCCTTTTTGTCGGCCGGCTCGCTGGCTTTGGCGCTGGCATTCGCCGTATTGCTCGGCGCGCTGATGAACGGCTGTATCGCCGGTTTGTACACCATCAACCCCACTCTGTATGAAGCCGATTTCCGCAATACCGGCGTCGGCGTTACCATCGGCGTCGGCCGCTTAGGCTCGATTTTGTCGCCGATGATTGCCGGCGGCCTGCTGGACGCGGGTTGGGCGAAAAACGATTTATACGGCGGCGCCGCGCTGGTGATTGCGCTGGCGGCGGTGGCGGTGTTCTTCCTGAAACCGCGCGAGCAGGGCTGATTAGGAAAAGGGCGGCAGCGTTGTTTAAACCATGTTGCCCGCCCTCGCCGTGTATTTAAATTTCAAACAGGCCGTCTGAATATTTTTCAGACGGCCTGTTTGCCGTGCAGGCGGGTTTGCCCCGATAAAGCGCAAAAGCCGTCTGAAAAGGCCGTCTGAAAAGGCGGGGCAAGATTGCGGTGTATCAAAAGAGTATCGCTGCCTGCTTGCCAGCCCCCGGGATTTACAACATAATACGGCGGATAGAAAATTTAATATTATTACAGGCAGCAGCCGCAGGCCGGCGCTATGGATAAAGGAAGACCAATCATGAAAGTAACCAGTTTCGGCGAGGTGCTGTGGGACGATTTCCCCGACGGGAAAGTATTGGGCGGCGCGCCCTTGAATGTGGCCGTCCGTATGCGTTCGCTGGGTGCGGATGCGGCCATTATCAGCAGCTGCGGCGACGATGAAGACGGCCGGGAATTGGTGCGCCGCATCGAAGCCAAAAACGTTGCCGCCGATTTGGTGCAAACAAGCGAATGCCCGACCGGCCTGGTAAAAGTCAGCCTGGATAAAAACGGCAGCGCATCCTACGACATCGTTTATCCCTGCGCGTGGGACAAAATCCGCCCCGAAGCCGCCGCTCTGCAGCGCGTGGCCGAATCCGATGCGTTTATCTTCGGCAGCCTGGCCGCCCGCGACGAAGTTTCCCGCGCAACTTTGGCGCAGCTCTTGGCGCAGGCCAAATTCAAAATTTTCGACGTGAATCTGCGCAGCCCGCATTACGACACCGCGCGGCTGCTGGATACCATGAAACAATCCGACATGGTAAAGCTGAACGACGACGAGCTTTTTGAGCTGGCCGCTGCCTACGGCTCGCCTTACCACTCGGTCGAGCAGAACATCGAATTTATCGTAAAACTCACCGGCATCAAAATCCTGTGCATCACCCTGGGCAACCACGGTGCGGCACTGTATGTTGACGGCCAAATCTACCGCCACAGCGGCTTCCGCGTGAAAGTCGCCGATACCGTCGGCGCAGGCGACAGCTTTCTCGGCGGCCTGAGCTACCAATTACTGGCCGGCACCGAACCGCAGCAAGCCCTGACATTTGCCTGCGCGCTCGGCGCATTGGTAGCCGCCCGCCACGGCGCAACGCCGGACATCAGCGTAGCGGAAATCGAAGCGTTTATGAATCCGGCGTAACGCGCATCGGAGATAGGGAAAAAGCCGTCTGAAAAACGCGCGATATGCGGATTTTCAGACGGCTTTTGCCATGCCGCGCATCATGGGAGCGGTTTGGGTGGCGTTTTGAAGCAGTCTGCTCAGACCGCGTTGCAGGTTGCTGTCGTCCAGTTGGATTTCTATCATGTTGCGTTTCTGGTTTTGTGGGGGTATTATTTGAGTAAGACCTTATTGCAGAGTCCCATGTGGATGGGGGCAGTACCCTGAAACTTATTTCAGGCGACCCGAATCCGGTTCGATTCCGGCAATGCGATTAAGGTCTTTCTTTATTCAGTCAGATATTGGTATTCTCCGCCTTTTGTTCCTGCTTGAATGCTGGCAGTAGAAACATAAAATCCCGACACAACTTCCGCTCCTTCTTTATTCATTTGAATAGCCAGCTTAACCGATTTTTCTTCTGGCATATGAAAAACCAATAATAAATGTCCGTTTTTCGTATCCCACAATTCATCTTATAGTCGTTTTGTTAGATTGAAACAAGGCGAGCCAGCGCCGTAGCAGAAATGACT
>NZ_BCWL01000219.1 GCF_001592185.1 Bergeriella denitrificans NBRC 102155 | reverse complement strand
TCTTTCTTATTTGAATCCACTATACATCAAAAGCCGTCTGAAAAAAAAGCCGTCTGAAACGGCGGGCGTTTTCAGACGGCTTTGGCTGTTCCAACATCCAATCAATACAGGCCTTCGCGCTCTTCGCGGGTGCTGATGTAGATGTTTTTCACCTGAGTGTAGGCGGCCAGCATCATTTTGTGGGTTTCGCGGCCGATGCCGGAGGTTTTGTAGCCGCCGAACGGTGCGTGGGCGGGCAGGCGGTTGTAGCAGTTGACCCACACGCGGCCGGTTTCGAGTGCGCGGGATACGCGCAGGCAGCGGTTGATGTCTTTGCTCCAAACTGCGCCGCCCAGGCCGTATTCGCTGTCGTTGGCCATTTTGACGACTTCTTCTTCGGTTTTGAATTTAATCACGGTCGCAACCGGGCCGAAGATTTCTTCTTGGGAAATGCGGCTGTCGTTGCCCGCTTCAATCAGGGTAGGCTCGACGAAAGCGCCGGCTTCCAAGCCGCCTTCGATTTTTTTACCGCCGGTGATGATGCGGCAGCCTTCCTGTTCGCCGATTTTGACGTATTTCAAAATGGTTTCCAGCTGGCCGGCGTTGACTTGCGAACCCATTTGGGTATCGTCTTCCCACGGCAGGCCGACTTTGATTTTTTTGAACTCTTCCGCCAGCGCGGCGACGAATTTGTCGTAAATGCCTTCCTGTACGAAAATGCGTGAGCCGGCGCAGCACACTTGGCCTTGGTTGAACAAAATGCCTTTTTGCGCGCCTTCGAGGGCTTTGTCAAACGGCATATCGTCAAAGAAGATGTTGGCGGACTTGCCGCCCAGCTCCAGCGTGGACGGAATCAGCATTTCGGCGGCGGCGATGCCGATGCGGCGGCCGATTTCGGTGGAGCCGGTAAACGCCAGCTTGTTGAAGCCTTTGTGGTGCAGCATGTATTCGCCGGATTTCGAACCTTTGCCGGTGATAATGTTCAACACGCCTTTAGGCAGCAGGTGGTTGATTTTTTGGGCAAACGAAAGCAGGCTCAGCGAGGTGCTGGAAGAGGGGTGGATGACGATGGTGCAGCCCGCAGCCAGCGCGGGTGCGATTTTCCAGGCGGCCATCAGGAAGGGGAAGTTCCACGGGATAATCTGGCCGACCACGCCGATGGGTTCGCGCAAAACCAGCGACAAATCTTCTTCGTCCAGCTGGGTGGCCGTGCCTTCTTCGCCGCGAATCACGCCGGCAAAGTAGCGGAAATGGTCGGAAGCCAGCGGGATGTCGGCGGCGCGGGTTTCGCGGATGGGCTTGCCGTTGTCCAGCGTTTCCTGCAGGGCGAACAGTTCGGCGTTTTCATCAATGATGTCGGCGATTTGGTTCAGAATCGCCGCGCGTTCGGTAACGGTGGTTTTTTTCCAAGTTTCAAACGCTGCCTGCGCGGCGGCAACGGCCGCATCCACATCCGCATTGCTGGCATCGACAAACTTCGCCAGCTCTGCACCGTTGGCAGGGTTGTAAGAAGAAAGCATCACGCCTTCCGAGCCTTTCGTCCACTCGCCGTTAATCAACAAGCCGTATTCTTTGTCAAACACATTCAGATTTTTTGCCATGATGCTTCTCCTTGTCAGTGGGTGGGCGGTCATCGACCTGGTTGGCGCATACGTCCGAACGCAAACGCTTGAAAAAAGCATAGTCGGTTTTTCTTTTTAATTCAAGCAGGTGTGTTTGCAAAAATGTGTCAGGCGGGGAAATGTAGTTTTATAAAAAACGGCAAAGCGCGGCAGGCAAAGATTTGGGCGGTAATAAGCGCACTTTCAGACGGCCTGATTTATTTTTCGGCAAACTGTATGTAAGTAAATCACTTACATAAACCGATATTGATTTAACACAAATTACCTTTTTCTTCAAAAGGATAACTGTTGACAGCGGGCGCTCGCGGGGCTTATGCTGGATACAGCAGACGAGGCCAAACCCGCCGCCCGCTGCGGCGGTTCGCTGCTTTATTCTTTTCCCAACAGCAAACTCAGGAGGTAAACCATGAAAATGCGTGCAGTGGTTGTCAATCAAGCAGTTGAAGGCGATGTGGAAGTAGTAGAGCGCGACATCCGCGGCTTGGAATACGGAGAAGCGCTGGTCGAAGTAGAATATTGCGGCGTGTGCCATACCGATTTGCACGTTGCCGCCGGCGATTACGGCGAAAAACCCGGCCGTGTGCTGGGTCATGAAGGCATCGGCTTGGTGAAAGAAGTGGCCGACGGCGTGAAAAACCTGAAAGTCGGCGACCGCGTGAGCATCGCTTGGCTGTTTCAAAGCTGCGGCTCGTGCGAATACTGTAATACCGGGCGCGAAACCCTGTGCCGCAGCGTATTGAACGCCGGCTATACCGCAGACGGCGGCATGGCGACGCACTGTATCGTGGCTGCCGATTATGCCGTGAAAGTGCCGGAAGGCCTGGATCCGGCGCAGGCTTCGAGCATTACCTGCGCGGGCGTCACCACCTATAAAGGCGTGAAAGTATCCGGCGTGCGCCCCGGCCAATGGATTGCCGTATATGGCGCGGGCGGCTTGGGCAACTTGGGCGTGCAGTATGCGAAAAAAGTATTCGGCGCGCACGTGATTGCCATCGACATCAATGACGACAAATTGGCCTTTGCCAAAGAAGTCGGCGCGGATATCATCATCAATGCCGCCAAAGAAGATGCCGCCAAAGTCATTCAGGAAAAAACCGGCGGCGCGCACGCGGCGATTGTGACCGCCGTATCGAAAGCAGCCTTCAACTCCGCCGTGGACTGCGTACGCGCAGGCGGTCGCGTAGTCGCCATCGGCCTGCCGCCCGAGTCTATGGATTTGTCGATTCCGCGCATCGTGCTGGACGGCATCGAAGTGGTCGGCTCGCTGGTGGGTACGCGCAAAGATTTGGAAGAAGCCTTCCAATTCGGCGCCGAAGGTCTGGTGGTGCCGCTGGTGCAGAAACGCCCGATTGAAGACGCACCGGCCATCTTCCAGGAAATGCGCGACGGTAAAATCACCGGCCGCATGGTGATTGATATGAAATGCGGCTGCGGCCACGAGCATTAATCTTTAGATTTAACGGTAAAAGCCGTCTGAATTTTCAGACGGCTTTTTGGTTGTGTGGCGGGAATGACGGCCATAAAGGTTTCTGTTTTTTAGGACTTTC
>NZ_BCWL01000218.1 GCF_001592185.1 Bergeriella denitrificans NBRC 102155 | reverse complement strand
TTTTTGTTACGACGCCGGCTCGCCTTGTATCAGAATTTAATTTCTCCGATTATAGTCATTGAACAATACCATCCCGTAAAAGCCGACAGGCCGTCTGAAAAATGATTTTTCAGACGGCCTGTCTGTATGCTGCAGCAAAAAAACCGCTGCAACACGGCGGGCTGCTTTTAGGCGTTTACCGGTTTGCCGCGCAGTGAGAAGGTGTAGGCTTCGGTGATTTCCAAATCAATCATTTGGTTAATCAGATCCGGCGTGCCGGTGAAGTTGACCACGCGGTTGTTGGCGGTGCGGGCTTGCAGCTGGTCGGGGTCTTTTTTGGAAATGCCTTCCACCAGGCAGCGTTGTACCGTGCCGAGCATGGTTTGGTTGATGCGGGCGGTTTCGGCTTCGATGACTTCGTTCAGTGCTTCCAAGCGGCGCACTTTTTCTTCGTGCGGGGTGTCGTCGGGCAGGTTGGCGGCGGGCGTGCCGGGGCGCGGGCTGTAGATGAACACGAAGCTCAGGTCGAAGGCGATGTCTTTGACCAGTTTTAGGGTTTGCTCGAATTCGCGCTCGGTTTCGCCGGGGAAGCCGACGATGAAGTCGGAGCTCAGGCACAAATCCGGACGGATGGCGCGCAGTTTGCGGATGATGGATTTGTATTCCAGGGCGGTGTAGCCGCGCTTCATCGCGCTCAATACGCGGTCGGAACCGCTTTGGATCGGCAGGTGCAGATGGGAAACGAGCTTGGGCAGGTCGCGGTAGCATTCGATAATCGCGTCGGAAAATTCGCGCGGGTGGCTGGTTGTGAAGCGCATGCGTTCGATGCCGGGGATTTCGTGCACGATGCGAAGCAGGGTGGCGAAGTCGCAGATTTCGCCGTTGTCCATTTCGCCGCGGTAGGCGTTGACGTTTTGTCCCAACAGGTTGATTTCTTTCACGCCTTGCTGCGCGAGGCCTGCGATTTCGGTTAACACGTCGTTGAGCGGACGGGAAAATTCTTCGCCGCGCGTGTAGGGTACGACGCAGAAGGAGCAGTATTTGGAGCAGCCTTCCATGATGGAGATAAACGCGCTGCCGCCTTCGACGCGGGCGGGCGGCAGGTGGTCGAATTTTTCGATTTCGGGGAAGGAAATATCGACTTGGGAATGGCCGGTGGTTTCTTTGTCCACAATCATTTTCGGCAGGCGGTGCAGGGTTTGCGGGCCGAAGACCACGTCCACATACGGTGCGCGTTTGATGATGGCTTCGCCTTCCTGCGAGGCGACGCAGCCGGCCACGCCGATAATCAGGTCGGGATTTTTTTCTTTCAGCGGGCGCACGCGGCCTAAGTCGGAGAAGACTTTTTCCTGCGCTTTTTCGCGCACGGAGCAGGTGTTGAACAAAATGATGTCGGCTTGGTCGGCTTCGGTAACCTGCTCGATGCCGCCGTGTTCTTCGGCTAATACGGCCAGCATTTTATCGCTGTCGTATTCGTTCATTTGGCAGCCGAAGGTGCGGATAAAGACTTTTTTCATGGTGTGGTTTCTTTCTCAGGAGCCCGTAATTGCGGGGCTGACGGTTGGTATAAAATTGTAAAATATCGTCGGATAAAATAAGCATGAGACAAGACGCAGCCCGGCTGTATCATGCCCGTTTTAAAGAACATATTTCAGACGGCCTTGGCGGGGCAGAGGCCGTCTGAAAATCGAAAAGAGACAAGCTGCAGCTTGTTAATCTTCATTCACTTGTTTCGGAACGCTGCTGCAGCGCCGCCCGTTCCCCGGGGCTTAAAATCCAGATTTCCTGCACTTCGCCCGCGGCATCCTGCTTGAGGGCAACGGTTTTGCCCGTTTGTGCGCGCAGTCGCCCCATGACGATAAAGCGGTTGTGTTCGTTTTTAATCCGCACGAAGCGGGACACGGGCAGGGTGGCGGTGCGCCCGCTGCCCAAACCCAGGGTCAGCAGCTTTTGCCAGGAAAAGCCGCCAAAGTCCACGGTAATGTACGGCCAATCGACGCTTTTCAATACGGCGGCCGGCATCTCTTCGGGAATGGTGCGCTGCGCCCAGGCGCCGTGCTGAACCAGCAGCATGGCGGCGGCCAGCAGCAGCCCGCGTTTCATCATGGTGGATTCTCCGGATAACGGGGCGGAATTATAACATATCGGCGCAGAAAAGGATTTTTGCTGCGGCAGGGCTAGATTGAAGATTTTTCAGACGGCATTACATTGTTTTTTATGCCGAAACCGCCGCTTTTTGTTATAATCTGCAGATTTGATAGACCGCACCACATTCTAAGGATAAAAAAATGGGTTTCCTGCAAGGTAAAAAAATCCTGATTACAGGTATGATTTCCGAACGCTCCATCGCTTACGGCATCGCCAAAGCCTGCCGCGACCAAGGCGCGGAGCTGGCGTTTACTTATGTTGTGGACAAACTGGAAGAGCGCGTGCGCAAAATGGCGGCCGAGCTCGGCTCCGATTTGGTATTCCGCTGCGACGTTGCCAGCGACGAAGAAATCAACCAAGCCTTTGCCGATTTGGGCAAGCATTGGGACGGTTTGGACGGCCTGGTGCACTCCATCGGCTTCGCGCCGAAAGAAGCCTTGAGCGGCGATTTTCTCGACAGCATCAGCCGTGAAGCCTTCAATACCGCACATGAAATTTCCGCTTACAGCCTGCCCGCGCTGGCCAAAGCCGCCCGCCCGATGATGCAGGGCCGCAATGCCTCTATCGTTGCCCTGTCTTACCTGGGTGCGGTGCGCGCCGTGCCGAACTACAATGTGATGGGCATGGCCAAAGCCAGCCTGGAAGCCGGCATCCGCTTTACCGCTTCCTGCCTGGGCAAAGAAGGCATCCGCTGCAACGGCATTTCTGCCGGCCCGATTAAAACGCTGGCCGCTTCCGGCATCGCCGACTTCAGCCGCCTGCTGGGACACGTGGCCCAACAAAATCCGCTGCGCCGTAACGTGACCATCGAAGAAGTCGGCAATACCGCCGCTTTCCTGCTGTCTGACCTGTCTTCCGGCATCACCGGCGAGATTACCTACGTGGACGGCGGTTACAGCATCAACGCGCTGAACGACGGCGAATAAGCCGAATCGTCAGCCAAACCGCAGCATTCAGGCCGTCTGAAAATGCAGCCATGCTTTTCAGACGGCCTGATGTATGGTCGGGCTAGGTGTTTTGCCGAT
>NZ_BCWL01000217.1 GCF_001592185.1 Bergeriella denitrificans NBRC 102155 | reverse complement strand
ATAACTTCTTCGACTATATGCCTATAGTCGAAGAAATTAAGGCATTGCGCGGACAGATACGGGCATATTCAGACGGCCTGCGTCAGCGCGACCACCGCCGCATAGACGCTCAACACGGCAATCAGCGAATCCACACGGTCAAACACGCCGCCGTGGCCGGGCAGCAGCGCGCTGCTGTCTTTGATGCCTGCCGCGCGTTTGAGCCAGCTTTCCAGCAAATCGCCGCACACGCTGACGGCGGTGAGCAGCAGACCGATTAAGATGGTGCTCAGCCAGCCGGTATCGAATGCCAGCCAACCGGCCTGCCGCGCCAGCGTGAGATACACCGCTACACATACCGCGCCGCCGATGGCGCCCTCCCAGCTTTTGCCCGGGCTGATGGCCGGTGCGAGCTTGCGCCGGCCGAACGCTTTACCGCAGAAATAGGCGGCCACATCCGCCACCCACACCAAGCCCATCACCGCCAGCAGCGGCAGCGCGGCTTCGGTATCGGGGCGCAAACCAATCAGGGCAAACCAAAACGGCAGCATCAGCAGCCAGCCGACGGCATAGGCCTGCCAGCCGCCTTTCAGCGTCCATTTCCGCTTCAGCCACAGCGGCATCGCCAGCAGCCAAAACGCCAAGACCGCGCACCAAATCCACGCCGGCAGCCGCCAGCCGCCGGTATAGGCCGCAAGCATAAACAAAGCGGTTGCCGCCAGATAGCGGTGGTTTTGCTGCGCGTCCAAGCCGCTCATGCGGGCGTATTCCCACAATGCCAGCAGCGTTATCAGGCCGCCGAATGCCGCCCACAGCCATTGCGGCGCGTAAAACAGCATGCCCAGCATCAGCGGCAGCAGCCATAAAGCGGTGATAATCCGTTGCTTCAACATGCTCAGCTCCTTTGCTGCTCGGGCGGCAGCTGCTCGGACGTGCGCCCGAAGCGGCGCTCGCGGCGGCGGAACGAGGCAAAGGCTTCATCCAAATCGGCATCCTGAAAATCAGGCCACAGCGTATCGGTAAAATGCAGCTCGGCATAAGCCATCTGCCACAACAGGAAATTGCTGATGCGGGTTTCGCCGCCGGTGCGGATAAACAGATCCGGCTCGGGCGCATCGCCCAGCATCAGATAGCGGCCCAAATCTTCTTCGCTAATCTGCGCCGCACCTTCGGCAATCAGGCGGTTGGCAGCCTGCAGAATGTCCCAGCGGCCGCCGTAATCGGCAGCGATGGTGAGCGTCAGGCCGGTATTTCCTGCCGTCAGCGCTTCCGCCGCCTCGATGCCGGCCACAATATCGGCATGAAAGCGGTGGCGGCAGCCGATGACTTTCAGGCGCATATTGTTTTCGTGCAAACGCGCGACCTGCTTTTGCAGCGACTGCAGAAACAGCCCCATCAGAAACGAAACTTCTTCCTCGGGGCGGCGCCAGTTTTCGGTGGAAAACGCGAATACGGTCAGATACGCCACGCCTTTTTCCGCGCAATAGCGCACCATGTTTTCCAAAGCGTCCAAGCCGCGCTTATGCCCCATCACGCGGGGCAGAAAGCGCTTTTTCGCCCAGCGGCCGTTGCCGTCCATAATCACGGCAATGTGGCGCGGCACATGGGTATGCGCCAAAATCGTTTGCGTACTGCTTTTCATATCTGCCTCGCAGGGGCTGATGCCATACAGGATGCGGATTGCCCGCCCTATTTTCAGACGGCTTAAATCGCCATCAAATCTTCTTCTTTCGCCGCCAGGATTTTATCGGCTTCTGCGATGTATTTATCCGTCAGCTTCTGCACCGCTTCTTCGCCGCGACGCGCTTCGTCTTCTGAAACTTCCTTATCTTTCAGCAGCTTTTTGATGTGGTCGTTGGCATCGCGGCGCACGTTGCGGATGGACACGCGACCTTCTTCCGCCTCGCCGCGCACAACTTTAATCAGGTCTTTACGGCGCTCTTCGGTGAGCATAGGCATCGGCACGCGAATCAAATCGCCCACCGCCGCCGGGTTCAAACCCAGATTGGAATCGCGAATCGCTTTTTCGATTTTCGCCGCCATATTGCTTTCAAACGGCTTCACGCCGATGGTACGCGCATCCAGCAGGGTCACGTTGGCCACTTGGCTCACAGGCACATCGCTGCCCCAGTATTCCACATTCACCTGGTCGAGCAGGCCGGTATGCGCGCGGCCGGTACGCACTTTCGACAGATTTTCTTTCAATACTTCCAGCGAACGCTGCATTTTGCTTTCGGCGGTTTTTTGGATATCGCTAATCATTGTGTATTCTCAACTATTAAAATCAATAAGATAGATGCAAAGGCCGTCTGAAAAACCCTTTTTCAGACGGCCTCAGGGTAAGATAACTCTAAATAGTACCGTTATTACGCCGTTCCGACAAGCCAAACCGCTTGAACGGCTTTGTTTTGCAAGCCTTATTTGCAGGAAAAAAGCCGTCTGAACATTTTTCAGACGGCTTTCATTATGCCTTAATCACTTCATAACGGCGGCGGATGATTTCCTGAAACTCCGCGCTCAAGTCTGACCAGTCCAGCAAATCCACCCGATACGGCAAATCCGAGGCACTAAACGCCTCTTCCGCCAACGCCATGCGGCGCAAGGGCAAGGGCTGCTGACTGATGACCACCAAGTCCAAATCGGAAAACGGCCGCGCCCCGCCCTTGACCCGCGATCCGAACGCCCACACCGCTTCTTCAGGAAAATGCCGCTGCAAAATATCCTGCACCATCGCCAAATATTCGGGAGCCAAATCCACCATCAGCGGTTACGCTCCTGCAAACCGCGCAGCAACACCCGGCTGCTGGACAAAAAGCCGCCAATCGCCGCATACACTTCCGCCGCCTTATCTTTGTCATAAGTGTGCGATGTAATATTACGCATTTTGCGGTAAAACACCCAGTCGTCCATATTGTCAATCAGCCCGCTTTGCAGGCCCAGGCGCAGCAGATCGCGAAAGTCCGCACTCTGCACTTCGTCAGGGCTGACCGCTTCCGCCGCCAGCTGCCGCCGCAGCATTTTCAAACCCAGCTCGTACACAAATTCAAACTTCTGAATCGCTCCCGCCACCAGCGTTTCCTGTACCACCGCGTCCTGCTGCTCAAACCACGCGCGGTCGGATAAGGCGGTAACCGTATCTTCCAATGACTGAAATGCCTTTTCCAAAGCGGTCAGCACCAGATGCTCTGCCATTTCCGTCGTCCTCTCTTTAAAACCGCCCTTA